>CAVEGR010000030.1:0-11804 GCA_963615565.1 Phocaeicola massiliensis
CCTGGAGACGGCAAACCAAGCCACTTCGTAAACGAGGTGGCTTTTTTAGTTATTATGACAAAACAAGAACTGCGCACATTAATGATCCAAAGTCTCAAGACCTCAAAAGGACCCACCCCTGAGATTGTAGAGAAAAGAATATCGGACTTAGAAGAGTATAAAAATGCAGATGTCGTTGTTGCATATTGCCCTCTGAAGAGCGAAGTTGATGTATCCTTATTGATAGATAATGCCATCTCAGACGGGAAAATAGTCCTCATGCCAGATGCAAATCCAGGCACATTTAGAGAAGCTAAGGAAGACTGGAGGAACCACCTAATTAGATTAGAAAACAAGACCTATACTGTTGACACTAATAAAATATTAAGTATAGTTGAAAGTAACGCAACTATAGTAGTCTTGGTGCCTGGACTTGCCTTCACAAAGGACGGTGCTAGACTTGGAAGAGGTGCAGGCTATTATGACCAATTATTGATAAAAACTAGTGGCAGAAAGATAACCACAATAGGACTTTGTAGAGAAACTCAGCTGGTGGGAGATGTACCCCAGCAGCCACATGACCAGTGTGTCAATATGGTTATCGCTTTTTGATTTATTTTTAATTTGTTATGCATAGAATATTTAAATATGCCGTAAGGCAATGGAAACTTTATCTGGTTGCAATCATTACGCTTATTGCTGGCGTGTACTTTTCGGCTTTGGGTCCAAAGTATATTCAAAAAATTATTGATACATGTATTGTTGGAGGACAAGCTAAGCTGTTCTTTTCACTTGCAATACCTTTGTTTGTATCTTATCTCATAACTGGCCTTTTCAAGTATATTCAAGAGTTCTCTTCAGACTGCATAAGTGCTGCAATGCAGAAAGAAATGAGAAAAGAGACCTTCAGAAGTATCATGGCAGAAGACCAGTACTTTTTTAGAGAAAATAATCCAGGCGAATTAATGAGCCGAACAAAACAAGACATTGAAACAGTTGGTTTTTCAACTGGCTTTATTTGTCTCTTCTTTGTAGAATTGGTAATTCATGTAATTTACATGACTTATTGTCTAATTAACATTAATTTCTCAAGTGCAATTGCATCTCTTGTCTTTATGCCAATCATTGCTGTTTTGGCAATAATCTCAGAGCCTGCTGGTGTGAAACTTTCAGACCAAAGATCAGATGACATTGCAGATATGAACCAAAGTGCAACAGAGAGCCTGTCTGGAATTAGAACAGTTAAAGCCTTTGGCAGAGAAAAAACGGAGTCTGAGCGTTTTGACAAGCACAACAAAATGTTTTATAAGCATTCTTTAAAACTAGACATGCTTTGGGCAAATTGGACTACTCCAATGGATGCTCTTGCTAGAATTATGCTTTTAGTTGCAATTCTAATTTCGGGACTTCAAGTTATAGCAGGAAAGATGACATTAGGTGAACTGACTGCTGTTACTCAATATACAAGCGAACTTTCTTGGCCAATGATGGAAATTGGTTGGCTTTTAACTGAGTTTGCTTCTGCAAAAGCCTCACTTAAGAAGATTAATAAAATCTTAGATTCCAAGCCAAGCATCAAAGATGGACCAAAACATCTTGATAAGACAAGTGGTAATCTTGAATTTGACAATGTTAGCTTAGAAGTAAATGGACATAAAATCCTAAACAATGTCTCATTTAAGCTAGATGAAGGCAAAACTTTGGGTATTATGGGTGCTACAGGCAGTGGAAAAAGTACAATTGCCAATCTTGCAATGCGCTTTATTGATCCAACATGTGGCAGTGTTAAAACCCAAGGCATAGACCTTAAAGAGCTTGACCTCTATAGTGCAAGAAGTAGCAAAGCAATTGTTACACAGGATATTTTCCTCTTCTCTGATACCATTAATGCAAATTTAGACAAAGGCATGAAAGGTCAAATTCCGCAGAATGTTCTTGAAAATTCAGCACGTGATGCAGCAGCTCATGAATTTATTTCTCACTTATCAGATGGATATGAAACTGTCATTGGAGAAAAAGGTGTTGGCCTCTCAGGCGGACAAAAGCAGAGAGTTTCAATTGCAAGAGCTCTAGCATCAGGTAGACCATTGTTAATCTTTGATGACGCAACATCGGCCCTAGATATGGAGACAGAAAAGATGGTTCAAAAAGCAATTAAAAGACATGGAAACATAACCATGATGATTATTGCTCATAGAATTTCTGCTGTACGTGATGCTGATGAAATAATTATTCTTGACCATGGTAGCGTAGTTGAGAGAGGAACTCATGACCAGCTTATGGCTCTTAAAGGTAATTACTATCATACTTTCCTTACTCAATATCCAGACGAGGTTCCAGAAACCACTGAGAATGCTGAGAGCGCTGGTACTTCAAGAACTGCCGGCACCGCAGAAGCCTCAAGCACAACAGAAACCTCAGGCTCTGTAAACGTCTCAGGCTCTGTAAACGTCTCAGGCTCTGTAAACGTCTCAGGCTCTGTAAATGCCTCAAAGGAGGTTCACTAATGGCTGTTAACACCTATAAACAAGATGAAAAAACCTCTGATATCAGCAATAAAAGCATATTACTTAGAACAATAAGTTATTTGAAGGATTATAAGGTACAGACTACATTTGCAATCATAATGATTGTTTTGCAAACCCTTATTGTTGCAATTTTACCTACTCTCAGCGAAAGAGCTGTTGACGTAGACATTGCCAATGGAGATGCTCAAGGACTAATCAAAACAGTTGGATTGGCAATCTTTCTAGGCTTAGCAATTTGGGCACTTACAATTGGATATAAGAAAATCTTAGCAAATGTAACAAACAAAATTGTTTACGATCTTAGAAAACAAGCCTTTGATCATCTTCAAACTCTATCTCTATACTACTTTGATTCAAGACCAACTGGAAAAATTCTAAGCCGTCTTATCAACGATATCTCTTCTTTAAAAGACATGTTCTCAAGACTGATAGCAACCTTAATTCCTAACCTTGTCTTGATAGTCACAGTAGTTATTGTCATGCTTGTCCTCAATCCAATTTTGAGTATCTCAGCCTTTGCTGTCCTTCCAATGCTAGTTTTAAGTCTTTACTTTGTTATGATAAAGGGCTTTAAAAACTGGATGAACTTCAGACAGAAAAATTCCAATATGAACGCTTACACGCATGAAGCCTACACCGGGATTAAAGTTATTCAAGCTTTTAATGCAGAAAAAGAAAGCATTGAAGAAGGAGATAGAATCCTTGATGATGTTGAAAAATCATGGGTTGTTGCAGTCCGTAGATCAGACCTCTTAAATATAGTTGTTTCTTGGTCACAAGGGCTTGGATACTTCCTTTTGTACTTTTTTTCAGTGTATTGGCTCAAAATTGGGGCATCATCTGTAGGCCAAATTATAGCATTTGCTTCATACATTTCTCTTTTTTGGCAACCAATTAGAGCTCTTGCTGCAGCATTTAATCAATTCACAAACCAAGTCACAAGTGCTCAAAGAGTCTTTGAGCTCTTGGACACAGAGTCAATTCTTCAAGAAGTACCAAATGCCACAGAGTTACAAGTCAAAGATGGCAAAGTTGATTTTGAACATATCAACTTTGCATACCCAGACGAGCCAGAGACAGAAGTCCTTCATGACCTCTGTCTCTCTGTAGAACCAGGACAAATGATTGCACTTGTAGGTCCAACGGGTGCAGGTAAAACAACAATTGTCAACCTACTTGCTCGTTTTTATGACCCAACTCACGGCCGAGTCTACATTGACAATCAAGATATTGCCACTGTCACATTAGCATCACTACGCTCTAACGTAGGTGTAATGACCCAAGACTCATTCCTCTTCTCTGGTACAATTCGTGAAAATCTTCTCTATGGCAAACCAAATGCAACGGACGAAGAAATGCACACAGCCTGCACAAAACTAGGTTTAGATGACTTCATCTCCTCTCAACCAGATGGCTTTGATTCAAAAATTTCACAAGATTCTCTTTCTCAAGGTCAAAAACAATTAATTGCACTTGCAAGAACCCTAATAGCAGATCCAAAAATTCTGCTCTTAGATGAAGCCACTAGTGCAATTGACACACAGACTGAAGAACTAGTGCAAAAAGGAATGGCAACATTGATGAAGGGACGTACAAGTTTTGTTGTAGCCCACCGCCTTTCCACAATTGTTAAAGCGGATAGAATTCTTGTAATTCAGAACAAAGGCATTGCAGAACAAGGTAACCACAAAGAGCTCATGGCCAAAAACGGCATCTATGCAGCCCTATACAAAGCACAGTTTGAGGAACTTGAATCATAACCTATTAGTTGGTTTTCGCAAAAAAAACTCAATTGACTCATTTTTGGAGGAGTTTTGTCTCAACTGTGTCAAAATGACTCAGTTCTTAATGATCAGTTGAAGGCTTTTGAGATAAAATGTTCATTCTTAAAACCATGTTACTGCTTTGTTAATTTGTATAACTTATTTATTCATAAGAAATTACATAAAGTTGGCACACTTCATGCTATATCTTAAGTGTCCAAAAGGACAAGATAAAAAGATAATTAATAGACATGGAGGTCTAATATGAATTACTTAATGACAACTAGAAACAATGCAGTTAGCGACTTTGATACTTTCTTTGATGACATGTTTGGCAAATGGGGTGTAAAAAACAGCACAATTCCATCTGTTGATGTTTATGAAGATGAAAAAGCTTATTACCTTGAAGCTGAGCTTCCAGGATATACTGTTGATGATGTAAACATTCACGTTGAAAAACACGTTCTCCACATTTCTTCTGAAAAGATTAACGAGAAGAAAGAGAACAAGAAATTCTTGGTTCGTGAACGTGGTTATGTGAAATTTGATAGATCTTTCACTCTTCCTGAAGGCATTAACGAAGATCAGATTGAAGCTGAGTTCAACAATGGTGTTTTGACAGTTACACTTCCAAAGACTCCAGTTGAACAGCCAAAGAAGATTGAAGTTAAGATTAAGAAGTAACTAAAATCTCTCCTTTGAATAAAAAGGCTACGGCAGAAATGTCGTAGCCTTTCTTTTTATACTCTAGAAGTTTTTGCACAAATCTCTAAAGGGTAGGATATACCTCAACAGAATCAACATATGGAGAACTTTCAAATACTTTCATAAGATCAAAGATAGAATCACCAAGACAGAAAAGAACTTCAACTTTAGCAATAAGACAGCCGTCATCATCTTTTGAAAGAGACATCTCACGAACAGAAGCCTCATATTGCTCCAAGTATTTAATCAGTTCTTCCACTGTAATCCCATGCTTTGTTATATTAGATGTAATAGAACCAGAATTCTGGCTATGAGACTTTGTATGTTTACCATGAAGGACCCATTGTACAAGAAGAATTAAAAGCGTAGTAAAAAGACCAATAGAATAAAAACCAGCTCCAATAGTGATGCCAATACCTACAGTTGCCCAAAGTCCTGCAGCAGTAGTAAGACCAACAACAGATTCACGTCTGACAAATATGACACCAGCACCAAGGAAACCAATTGCAGAAACAACACCATGAGCAATTCTAGAAGCATCTGCAGAAAGTCTAAGACCATCAATGCCAACAACATCCATGAAGCCATATTTGGAAACAATCATCATAAGACATGATGCAATAGCTACAATAATATGAGTTCTCAAACCAGCGTTCTTCAGTCTTTTTTCTCTTTCAAGACCAACTAAACCACCACATAACATAGACACAACTATTCTTAACAGAAAATCCAAGTAGTTCTGCAAACTAAGCATGCTATTATCAAAGAACGATAAAACTTCACCCATATCTTCGCCTCTAAAAGTAACTTTCATCATTTGAAAGCTTTCTCTACAAAAAAAATTCAAAAAATTTTTTTGGATTTTGACAAGTCTATTACTTATTGTTATCAAGTTCAATTGTAAAATAAATATTTTTTATGCAAATTACTTATAAAACAATAATGTTCATAAATTTTCATTATATCTCGATATAATTAAATAATTTGCTTTCTAATAAAACAATGTGTAACATAACTGTCAAACCTGAAGGACATTATCTCTTTAAGTAAAAAGAAGAAGGCTTTATATGAACAAAGAAGAATTGTTTGAAAACACACCAATATTCACCGCTCTTTTTGAACTTGCATTGCCAACAGTTTTTGGTCAGATCATTCTAGTAATCTATAACATGGCAGATACATACTTTGTAGGCCTCACAAAGAGCAACTATATGTTAACAGCAGTTACAATATGTATGCCAGCTTTCATGATACTCACGGCAATGGCAAACCTGTTTGGTGTAGGTGGTTCAAGTGTAATAGCAAGAGCCTTAGGAAAAGCCAATTATGACAGAGCAAAATCCACATGTGCATTCTCATTTTGGGGATGTACAGCACTAACACTTCTCTATTCTGCAATTGTATACATATTTATTAACCCAATAATAAATGCTCTTGGCGGAACTGATCCAATTGTGCACGAATATGCTAAGACATATCTCTTATACACAGTTGTACTTGGAGGCCTCTTTACATCTATGAATGCACTAATGGCACATCTTGTCAGATCAGAAGGAAAGGCTCTTCATGCAAGCGTGGGAGTAGTTATTGGAGGTGTTCTCAATATAATATTAGATCCTCTGTTCATGTTTGTCATACTCAAACCAGGAAATGAAGTTGCAGGTGCAGCCATAGCAACAGCAATCTCAAATGTTATTTCCTTCTTATACTATGTAGTAATTTTTGCTATAAGCAGAAATAAACAAAGTATCTTAAGCATTAAGCTCACAAATCAATCATTCCAAAACAACATCCCTTCATGTGTTTTTGATGCCGGCTTGCCCGCCTGTATAATGACCTTAGCTGAAAACATTTCATATGCTATCTTGGACAAACTCATGTCATATAACGGCCTCGCAGCACAAACTGGAATTGGAGTTGCAAAAAAAGTCAATATGTTGGCACACTCAATAGTAAGAGGGGTCACACAGGGAGCCCTTCCCCTTCTTGGATATTCATACTCAAGCGGAAACAGAATAAAAACAAAAAAGACTGTTGGGGCCACCGTTCTGATATCGGCATCAGCGGCGGTCATATGCACAGTCGCCAGTCTTCTATTCACCTATGAAGTCATTGGAATCTTCATCCATGAAACAAACGAGGCACACATCTATGGAATCAAATTCCTGAGAATCTTATGCCTTGGTGCTCCATTTTCGGCAGTAACATACACATTCATCTCATTCTTCCAAGCAGTTGGCCATGGGAAAAAGTCATTCGTACTTGCCCTTCTCAGAAAAGGCATCTTGGACATCCCACTCATGTTCATCCTCCAAAAAGCAATCCCAATTTATGGAATTGTACTTGCAACCCCGATAACCGATGCAATTTGTTTTATAGTATCGCTTTGCTTATTCTTTAAATTCGCAGAAAAGCACCTTGCAGCAAATAAGGCAAGAAAAATATATAACCCTGTAACAGGGAAAAATGAAGTAGTAACTGAACTTATGGGAGGAATTAAATGAGCCTAATAGACCAGAAACTAATTTCATTCATGAAAATTGTGGACACAAACAGCTTTACTAAAGCAGCAGATGAACTTGCACTTACACAACCTGCAGTAAGTCAACATATTCACAACCTAGAACAAGAATTAGGAGTAAAACTCTTCATAAGAAGCCACAACCAACTAAGACTTACTACAAATGGAGAGTTAGTAGATAAACATGCAAGGAGACTTTTAGCAATTTCTAACAACCTAATACAATCACTAAAAGATGAAAAGAAAAACATTTCATTTCTAACAGTAGGAATAACTCATTCAGTGGAGAGCAGTCAAATCATAGAAGCACTAGCAGAATACTCTAACCTTAACAAAGGCCTGACAATAAAAGTGTTAACAGACAATGTGGAAAATCTACACAGAATGATAAATAACTATGAACTTGACTTTCTCATCATAAACGGCAAACTCAATGACTCAAAACTCAACTATATGACAATGGATACAGATTGCCTTATTCTTGCAGTCTCACCAACACACAGGCTAGCCAATCAAAATACTGTCACACTAGACGAACTTAAAAAAGAAAAACTTATATTAAGATTGCCTACGTCAAATACAACAAATCTATTTGAACAGACATTAAATCAAAACAACCAATCTTTAAGCGACTTTAATGTAGTCCTAGAAATGGACAACATAGCAACAATAAAGGACCTCATAAGACAAAACTTTGGAGTCTCAGTTCTATCAAAAGGAGCTTGTATGGATGAGATAAGAAAAGGTAAGCTCATTAGCCTTCCAATAGAGAATCTAAGCCTTATAAGAGATATAAATATTATCTATCCAAAGGATTATGAGAATTTACAAACAATTCAAGACATTGTTGAGTTATACAACAGGTTATAAAAGTCCAAGCTTGCTATTTGTACATAGAGGTAAAAAGTCCAAGTGATTTTTCTTTGCAACAGACAAATTTCTTCCATTTCAGTCATTTATTAAAAAATTTAGAAGACATTTTCTTCTAAAATTATTAAAATTTTACATTTTTGGAAGAAATCTTGATTTCTACCAGAAAATAAAAAAACTCACAGCTTTGCTGTGAGCTTTTTTGTTTTAGCAGGGGTAGGACTCGAACCTACGGCCTCCAGGTTATGAGCCTGGCGAGCTGCCAACTGCTCCACCCTGCGTCGATTGCGTAGTAAACTTACGCTTTTTACAAAAAAGTGTCAATGCCCCCTATAAAGGCCAAACAGCACAAAGTTGATAGAATTTTACTTTTTGTATATTATTCTGAGCTATGAAAGTCGTAATTTTAGGTGCAGGGCGCAGAGGAATACGGCTGGCCAAGCATTTAGTGGAAGAGAACAAAGACGTTATCATTATTGATGAACATGCAGATGACGTAAGCAAGGCAATGACAAAAGTTGACTGCCTTGCAATAGTTGGAAGCGGAACCAATCTTGAAGATATGCGCAATGCAGGAGTAAATGATGCTAATGCCTTCATTGCATTAACAGGTTCAGATGAAACAAACTTAGTATCCTGTGGCATAGCGGCATCGGAATTTAAAGTACCATTGACAATAGCCTCAATTCGCAACCTCTCCTACACAGGTGCAAATGGCATCACCAATTCGCTCATGGGCATCAGCCATCTTGTCAACCCAAGTCAGGAAACAGCCCAGCATATATACCAAGATATAGAAAGAGGCATATACAGCGATATCATCTCATTTGATGACTCTTCACTGGTGCTTTACAATGTCTACGTGGAATCAGAATCGCAATACGCAGGCCTGCCAGTCAAGGAAGTCAGGCAAAAAATTGCAGGAAATTTCATTATTGCGGCCTTAAATCGTAACGGTCAAGCAATAGTCCCAAGTGGCGACACAATCATCCTGCCGGGCGACACTTTAAGCCTTGTAGCAAAAGACGATAGCGTAGAAACAATCCTCAAAACAGTTGGCAGAAGAAAGCAAAAACCACGTAGAATAGTTATAGTTGGAGCCGGAGAGATCACAGACTACCTAATTTGTCGCTTTACTAAAGCACAAAGAAAAAATCTCATCCTCATAGAAAAATCTAAGGAAGTCAGCCAAGCAATGGCCACCAAATATCCAGATGTTCTTGTCCTCAATGCAGATATCACAAACGAAAGCATCTTTGAGGAAGAAGACTTAGCGGACAGAGATCTCTTCTTATGTCTAACAGACAGCGACGAACTTAACATCATCACAGCAAGCTATGCAAAACACTTTGGTGCAAAAAACAGCATGGCACTTGTAAATAGAAATCCAAACTACCTCAGAATGGCCAGTCACATGGGAATAGACAGTGTTATTTCAACCCAAGACGTAACAGTTGATTCAATAAAGAAATATTTGCATGGCCAAAACATATCAAGCATGCATTCACTTTACGACGGACAAATTGAAGCGCTTGAATATGAAGTACCAGAAACTGCAAAAATTGTAGGAAAAGCTCTAAAAGAAATAAATATGAAAGGCAAAGGAATCATTGCAGGCGTAACAAAGAAAAATGGCAGTACAACAATCCCCGGAGGCCTTTATGTAATACAGCCAGAGGATAAGCTCATTCTTGTCATAGAACGCAAAGCCTCTCAATTCATTCATGAGCTACTTGAAATTGCACCAAAGGAAAAATAATTATGCATGTAGGAAAAGATCTAAAGCTCTTAGCCTCTATAATAATATTTCTAGCTCTTCTTATGCTAATTCCATTAGGCGTAAGTATGCACTATGGTGAAGAACAAGCCGTTAGAGCATTTCTTTTAACCATAGCAATAATGACCATCATTAGCACAATAGTGCTATTTTTAACTAAAAAAGAAACGCTTAATGGTCTAATGCCAAAAGATGGATTTCTCTTTGTAGTATTTACTTGGGCTTTTGCAGCAGCCTTTGGTGCAATTCCTCTAGTTCTCTCAAAAGATGTTCCATCCTACAGCACAGCATATTTTGAAATAATGAGTGGATTCACAACAACTGGCGCTACAGCTCTAAGTGAAATTGAATCATGTTATAAAGGAATATTATTTTGGCGTAGCATGACCAACTGGCTAGGAGGAATGGGAATAGTAGTTCTCTTTGTAGCTCTTCTTCCAGCAATAGGTTCAGGATCTCAAATGGGAGCAGGATCTTTTCTCTTAGTGGGAACAGAATCAGTAGGACCAGTAAAGGGAAAACTTACTCCAAAGACCAAAAGTACAGCAAAAATACTATGGTTAATCTATTTTGGGCTATCGTTATTGCAATGTGTCTTGTTAAAAGTTGGCGGACTTGACATCTATGATGCCATTACAATTACGTTCTCAACCATCTCAACAGCAGGCTTTAGCGTAAAAAACACATCAATTGGAGCTTACAACAGTGCCTATGTTGATGCAGTAGTTACAGCTTTCATGCTCATTGGAGGAGTAAACTTCTCACTGTATTACAAAGCCTTTACTGGTAAAATAAAACAAAGTCTCAAAGATACAGAATTAAAATGGTATCTCTCAATCTGGTTTATTTGCTCTGCACTTGGAGCATTACAACTGAGCATAAAACACATCTACCCAAACCTACTTGTAGCATTTAGATACACTAGTTTCAACGTGGCCTCAATTCTAACAACTACAGGATTTTCGTCCACTGACTATCTTTTGTGGCCAACATTTGCAGTAATGCTAATAGTAATAACTATGTTCGTTGGAGGTTGCGCAGGCTCAACAGGAGGCGGAATTAAAGTCATTCGTGTTTCCACAGTCTTTAAAATGGGAAGGAGATCAATACAAAAGAATCTACATCCTTCTGCTGTTTGCACAATTAAAACTAGTGACGGCACCATGGAAGAGGACACACTCTCCTCTATAGCAACATTCGTATGTATGTACCTTGCAACTTGGATTATCTCATCCACCATAATTTCTCTTTGTGGAACAGACATTGAAACATGTCTCTCATCCACGCTACTTTGTCTTGGAAACATAGGCCTTGGATTTGGAAAGACAGGCCCAACCGGAAGTTTTGCAATCTTTCCAGCTTGGGCAAAATGGCTCTTTAGTTTCCTAATGCTTGCTGGAAGACTTGAACTTTTCACTGTTTACTCACTTTTCACAAAATCTTTCTGGAAACATTAAAGACTTTTTTGTAAAACATGTTATAATCTTTCTCATGAATATACTTGTACTTAACGCATCTCCAAAAGGAGACTCATCAATCACACTTCAGACATCTCTTTATTTAGAAAAGAGATTCCCACTATGTGACTTCACATATGAATTTATTGGTTGTAGCAAGAAAGCCAACGAGGCCAAGTTAACTACAACATTAGACCTCATCAA
>CAVEGR010000031.1:0-18905 GCA_963615565.1 Phocaeicola massiliensis
ACGTTTTGAAATGCTACCACAACCAATAGAAGGAACAAAACTTTTAGATGCAATAGCACAAATTCTTGCACTGCCTGAAATTGAAGAAAAAACATTGATAAAGAGTGATTTTGACTTCATGAAAGCAATTGTCAGAAGCAATAGATTTAAACATCTAATTATTCTCAATTACACAAATATAATTGAAAAAGAAAGCCAAACACAATTTTCTGCATTAACCTTGCTGGATGAGCCCAATAATACACTTCTAGTATTCTTCAGAGGAACAGACAACACACTAGTTGGATGGAAAGAAGACTTTAATATGGGCTTCATGACATCACTTCCAGGACAAATCAAGGCAGCAGAATATCTTTCTGAAATGAGCAAGCTTACCACAGGTAAGATTATTGTTGGTGGACATTCAAAAGGTGGCAATCTAGCAGTATTTGCTTCAGCATTTACCTCAAAGGACATCCAAAATAGAATAGGAAAAGTCTTTAACTTTGATGGCCCTGGTTTTGATGAGACTGTTATAAAAGAAGAAGGCTATGAGAGAATTTGCTCATGCATTTCCACTTTTGTTCCACAATCATCTGTTGTTGGCATGCTCTTGGAACATGAAGAGAAATACATAATAGTGCATTCAAGTCGCACAGGCCTTTGGCAGCACGATATCTACTCTTGGGATCTTTTAGGTCCTAAATTTCATGTTCTTGAAGAAGTTGATAATAGCTCACGGTTTATAGACTACACTCTCAAAGCTTGGATTAAGAGCATGAGCAAGGAAGAACGAGAAAGCTTTGTTGATGCCATATTCTCAGTCATGGAAGCTGGCAATTATGCAACGCTTAGAGAAATGAAAGAAAATTGGGTTTCTTCAGGTATGGGAATTATCAAAGGAGTAATGAATCTATCCCCAGAATCTCGCAAGAGCGTAACAGAAGCAATTTCTTTACTCCTAAAGAGTTCTGAACTTGGTCTTATGAATTTTAAAACAACCAATTGATACAGTTTTGCAATTGCAAAAACCTCTAATGACGATATTATAACATCTATGTTTCAACTTTTATTGTGTATTATCTATGTATCATTCATCAGTCTTGGACTTCCAGATGCCCTACTAGGGTCTGCATGGCCTTCCATATATCAAGTCTTCAATGTGCCTGTTTCTTATGCAGGAATTGTATCCTTCATCATCTCTTTTGGCACAATCATCTCCAGCCTCAACAGCGATAGACTCACACGCAAATTAGGCACCGGCAAGGTAACTGCAATAAGTGTAGGCCTAACCGCAATTGCAATTTTTGGATTTTCAATTAGCACTTCCTTCATTTCTCTCTGCCTCTGGGCCATCCCATACGGTTTGGGAGCTGGAAGCGTTGACGCCGCACTGAACAACTACGTTGCAATCCACTACAAAAGCAAACACATGAGTTGGCTACACTCAATGTGGGGCATAGGCGCCGCCACAGGCCCACACATCATGGGCTACGTAATGACAAATGGTGGCACTTGGAATGGCGGCTACAGAGTCATCTCCATCATCCAAGTTGTTCTCACCCTCATACTTTTCTTGAGCTTACCCCTATGGAAAAACAGCACTAAGGCCGATACCTCTAACAATGAAAAGGCTCTAACATTCAAAGAAGTGATTTCCATAAATGGAGTTAAGCAAATTTTAGTTTGCTTTTTCTGTTATTGTGCAATTGAGACCACAACCGGCCTGTGGGCAAGTAGCTATCTATCAATATATAAAGGAATGAACGCATCACAAGCTGCAAGCTTTGCAAGCATGTTTTATATTGGAATAACTATTGGACGTATTCTCTCTGGATTTGTAGCAATAATTGGACTTCAAATGGCAAGTGCATATGTAGGTAGTTCTCTTATGCCACCTTTATTTGGCCTTCTTGCAAATCATATCACTGTTGCACTACTTCCCTACTATCTTTCCATTATATTGATTCTAATGGTTGTAATGCATACATCTCTTGTTAGGAAAGTTGCCAAAAAACATTAAGTTTCTTATATTTCCATTCATGGAATTTATGGGAAAAAACAAAAAAATTGCAACTATTGCATTGTCTATTTATCTGCTAATTTCTGGCGTTTGGGATCTTTTTATTCCTCAGGTAAGATCAAATGGTTGGTATGCACTTATATCCATTGCCTTAATTTGGTTAATTCCTTGGTTTGTAGGAAAATTAAAGCTAGAGATATCGGACTTGACGTATATTCTGTTCATGGTGTTCATAGTCCTTGGGACATATACAAATAACAGATATAACTTGTGCCGTGTCCTTTGGTGGTTCGATATCGCACTCCATCTATCGTCCGGTGTAATGCTTTCTCTTATTGCTGGAGATATCTTCTTCCCTCTTTCCAAGAAACACGTTAACCATCTCTGGTTTGAGCTCTTTTTCATGTTTGTTTTTGCTGTTGCGAGTGCAGGTTTTTGGGAAATTCTTGAGTTCTCGTTTGATTGTATAACTGGCTTGGATGTCCAGAGAAATCTCACTAGAGACAGAGAATTTATTGCTATGTCGTGGCAGAACAATGGCATTATTGATACTATGAATGACATGATAAATGGCACAGTTGGAGGCCTTATTGGATGTACCATAGGCTATTTTCAACGAAAGAAACTTTGTAAGAAGGTTTTTGCAAAGACCTCTAAGAAGGAAACAAAACATGATTGAATCAAAAATCTATGTTGGACTGAAAGACTTATCAACTAATACGCAACTTCATGAAAATGAAGTTTATATCAATGTACTTCGCAATGTATGCTATTCTTACAAAGTGCCTTTCTCCTTCAATGTCCAAGAAGGTGGCTATATTTATGAAAACGGAGAATATGCCAAAGAAACTAGTCTAGTACTTACCCTTATAGATGCAAATAAAACCGTTGTTAATGACATTGCAAAAGACCTTTGTGCGTTTTTCCATCAGGAGTCCGTTCTGATTACAGAAAGTCCAGTACAAGCATATTTTATCCATGAATCATTGGAATCTAATGAGTCTTAAAACACATCTATTTTGCAGAGAACAGACTCATCCAGCAAACAGTCTACAGAATCAAAAATTGAGTCGCTAAGACAGAAAATATTTCTACGGAATCAAAAATTGATTCTGTACAAAAAAATTTTCTCTACAGAATCAATAGACTAATTAACATAAAGAAAGTGTATCTGAGTTATCTCATTTGCATTTTCTCAACTTTTTGAATTTTCCGCTCGTTTCAAGTCCCTTTCTCTTTCCTAAAAAACTGAAAGCAGGCTTTCGCCTGCTCCCAGTTTTTGCCCAATGCGGGACTTGCCTTTGCGCTCCCGGTTGTCCGCTTAAGGCCGCCTCGCTTCAGACGCTCCATGTTTTCGCGTCTTCCTACCGCTCGTTTCAAGTCCCTTTCTCTTTCCTAAAAAACTGAAAGCAGGCTTTCGCCTGCTCCCAGTTTTTGCGGAAAGAGGGACTTGAACCCTCACCCTTGCGGATAGGAACCTAAATCCTACGTGTCTGCCAGTTCCACCACTTCCGCGTTTTGAATTCAATTAATTTTAATGCACTGAATATATAACACAGAATTGATTAATGTTCAATAATTATCCACATTGATTGTACAACCTAGCTATGCTAAAATTCGAGACAAAAGGTGGATGAAATATGACAATTCTTCAAGCTTTAAACAGTGCTCCACTGTATCTAATGTGTGGTGGAATTATCGCATTTGTTGCAATTATCTGCATAGTATTCCTAGTCAGAGCCTATAAAGCCGGACTTGCAATGGGAATTGATAAAAAGAAAATGAAAACAGTTATAACCTCCAGTGCAACTTTTTCACTGCTTCCAAGTGTAGGAATTCTCCTAGGAGTTATTGCCCTTTCAGGTAGCTTGGGAATTCCTTGGCCATGGCTCAGATTATCTGTCATTGGAGCACTACACTATGAAACACAAGTAGCACAAGCTGCAGCGGAACAAGTAGGACTTTCAAGCCTCTCTGCAAGTGAAATGACAGCCCAAGCGTTCGCTACCATAGCACTTTTAATGAGTATCTGCATAATGTGGGGCATGATTTTGTCAATTTTCTTCAACAAGAGCTACCTCAAAAAGCTTGGAGGAAAAACAAAAACACAAAGTCCTACAAACATTGATTCAGAATCAAACAAATCAAATGGAGGCTTTGCCGATAAAGCAATGACTGCAATGTTTATCGGGCTAGTTAGTGCATATGTAGCGTCCTACATTGGGGGATTTGTCTCTGGCCAAGGCGTTTTCACCTTCCAAGGAGATTGGGTTCCCTTGGTGGTTGTAGCTGTTAGTGCATTAGCCATGGCTTTCTTCATCTGGTTGTCAGAGAAGAAAAAGATGGCGTGGGTTGAAAGCTTCTCAATTGCAGGAAGCATGATTTTAGGCATGGCCAGTGCCGTAATTGTAAGCCTATAAGCGCCTACAAAAATCCCACATAAGAGGAAATAACATGACAAATACCAATTATTTTGAAAAATATAACAACAGAACTCACGTTCTTGGAAGAATCTTCACAACCATAGTCTTGATAATGCTAGTAGGTGCTCCATTTTTAATTGGAAGCATTCTAGGAGCAATGCCAGACCTAAAAGCCATAGCAAAAGGCTTTATAAGTGTAGGTTTGATTTGGACAGTAAGTAGTGTAGTTGAGTTTCTAGTTTACACACCAATGCTTGGAGCTGGTGGAAGTTATCTTGCTTTTATCACAGGAAATCTCATCAATATGAAAATCCCCTGCGCTGTCAACGCAAGGGACATTGTTGGAGTTAAATCCGGAACTCCAGAAAACGAAATAATTTCAACTCTTTCAATTGCAACATCCTCACTTGTCACAGTCTTGGTCTTGGCTCTTGGGGTCTTACTTCTACAACCACTTCAGCCAATTCTCCAAAGTGAGGCCCTACAGCCAGCATTTTCCAACGTGGTTGCAGCTCTTTTTGGAGCAATGGCCTACAAGTACTTCCGTGGAAACTTGGACATTGTTGCAATCCCCTTCACTTTCCTATGTATTCTCTTCATCTTGGTGCCTTCTTTAACAAGCTCCACAAGTTTCATGATTATACCAGGTGGCGGAATTGCAATACTTGTATCTTGGCTTAAATACAAGAAAGCAAAACAGGCCTAATTTGCGGAATAAGTTGCAAGAAGACCAATATTATATGTTTGTGCTGCATTCATTGCAAAAGAAACACTAAATTGGTCTTCTTCAACTAGAACAAAATCCAAGATACAAAGACCAACTCCAGCAGTAAGCAAAGCTACACCGGAAGTCCAATAGAAGCAATCTGCCAAAGTGCCATCTGTAAAATAACCAGCGGTAGCAAAACCTGCACCAGCCAAAAGTGTTCCAATAGTTACACCAGACCAAACATTTCTACTTTTTTGAAACTTAAGATATCTTGCAGCTTCATCAGGACGTCCTACAAGTGTATAGAACTGATCCTTTGTAATTTGTGTTGCCCCCTGATACGGAGTCCAGTCAATCTTGGTCTCAGTATAAACGTAGCTAGGACCATTTAGATAAAAATCAAAAGCATTTGAATATCCGTAAGCAGAATAATTCCAAAGGTTTGTATAAACACTTGTATTTTCGCTTGTCACAACAAACAAAGCTTGATTCTGAAAATTTGTTAACTGCTCTGCAGATAGATTGCTTGTTGAAGCATCTGCAAAAGTGACACAGCAAACCATTGTTAAAACAAAAAAAGAAACTAAAACTTTTTTCATAATTATCTCCATGTTAGGCCTTTGTAAAACCTTTTGGCAATGTATCACTTTTGTCCAAGATAGAAAAGCCAAAAACAAAGAGAAAAATTCAATGAAAAGGCTGGGTTTTTGCTTTTTTCAGTGAAAAAAGCAATGAAAAATCGCAATTCACCACTTTTTCCTTGAAATTTCAGCTAAAAAAATTATTTAGAAAGATAAATGTAAAAGCTTGTTGGCTTCTTCAACGTCCATGATCTCAAGAGCAAATGGCTTGATGAGATCTACAAGATCCCTGCCAGAGATGCCGGCAACCTTGATTGAGATACATCTGTTTGAAGGATCTGTTCCAGCAAAGCAGGAGCAAGTGATTAAATCCAACTTTTGGGAGCTGATTTTGCCAATAATCTCAGAAAGAACACCCTTGCCTTCTTTGACCATGAAAGTAATTGTAGTTCCAGGAATGCGAGAGCCAAAAGTCTCAAGAAGCATTTTAAATAGATCACTCTTACTTACAATACCAACCAAATGATCACCTTCAACAACAGGAAGACAGGATAAATCTTGGTCTACCATGAGCGTTGCGGCAGCTTCAACTGTGGTATCTTTTGTAATTGTAATAGGATTTCTACTCATAATCTTTTTGACAGTTAGCTTTGCCAAAAGATAGTTTGTCTCATAGGCACTGAGAGTAGTAGCAGGAGATGGAGCTGCTCTAAGAATATCTTTTTCAGAGATTACTCCAACAAGTTTGCCATTCTTGTCCAAGACAGGAAGTCTGTGGACATGCTCTTTTGCCATTAAATCAGAAGCATCCTGAATAGACATATCAGGAGCACATGTAATAGGATTCTTTGTCATTCTGCTTTCAATAATCATAGGACCTCCAAGAGGTTTTCTAAAACCTCACTAGAGTTTTTGCAAATCCAACCAAAAGGTTTTGCAAAAACTACATTAATTAAATTACTCTCCAAGATATGCAGCTCTTACCTTCTCATTTTTGAGCGCATTATCATGAAGAACAATAACTCCGTTTTCCATAACGTATCCGTCATCTGCACTTTTTAATGCAAGTCTAGCATTTTGCTCAACAACAAGGATTGTGACATTGTCTTCCTTGTTGATATGGCGTAACTTACTGAAGATGTCATGAACAATCAATGGCGCCAAGCCAAGACCAGGCTCATCTAACAGTAGCAACCTAGGACTCACCATAAGTGCCCTTGCAACGGCAAGCATTTGCTGTTCGCCACCAGAGAGGCTTCTTGCCTTTTGTTTCTTTCTATGTCCTAAAATTGGAAAGAAGTCAAACATTTCTTGCTTCTTCTGCTTAATTAGGCCATCGTCTCTCAACATAAAGGCTCCCATGTCTAGGTTTTCCTCTACAGTAAGGTCTGCAAAAACTCGGCGTCCTTCAGGAACCAGAGCTATACCCTTTTTAACTACATTATACGTTGGAATTCCGTGAAAGTGTCCATCTTTTACAGAATAAAGTACATTTTCTTCATAACTAATAGATCCAGAGACTAAAGGCTCCTGTCCAACAATGGCTTTCAGTAAGGTTGACTTACCGGCTCCGTTAGCACCAATAAGAGAAACAAAAGTGCCTTCATTAACTGACATTGAAACACCATGGAGAGCTTTTATGTTTCCATAACTTACGGCAATATCATCTATTTTCAAGAGAACTTTGTCAGACATGCTCACTCCTCCCCTTTAGAATCATCTGAATCATCCAGATCATCTGAATCATCCAGATCATCTGAATCATCATCGTCATCAGTTCCCAAATAAGCCT
This sequence comes from Phocaeicola massiliensis, assembly GCA_963615565.1. Lineage (GTDB taxonomy): Bacteria > Spirochaetota > Spirochaetia > Sphaerochaetales > Sphaerochaetaceae > UBA9732. The sequence continues at coordinate 7,508 of CAVEGR010000031.1, forward strand.
CAATAACTGCAGGATTAGACTGAATACTACTTGGAGTCCCCTGAGCAATCTTTTGTCCATAATTTAACACCGTAATGTTGTCACAAATATTCATGACAAGTTTCATATCGTGCTCAATAAGAACAATTGTAACACCCAAATCTCTTATACGTCTGATAGTATTCATAAGATTATCGGTCTCTTGGGGGTTCATACCTGCAGCAGGCTCGTCCAAGAATAGAAGTTTGGGCTCAGTAGCCAATGCACGAGCAATTTCAAGCTCACGTTGATATCCGTATGGAAGACTGCCAGCATCATCATCCCTAAATTTCTCAAGACCAAAGAATTCAAGCCATTTGGTGGCATTGGCAATCTGCTCACGTTTTTCCTTTTCTACATTGATAAAAGAGACCAAAGCTTGAAGTGTTCTGTTCTTAAGCGTTCCTGTGTGAAAGTGACGTCCAACCATAACGTTATCCAAAACACTAAGTTCTTTAAAAAGTCTAATATTCTGAAATGTTCTTGCAATTCCAAGTCTGCAAACTTTATTAGCAGGCATTCCAGTGATATCTTTATCTTCAAAGATAACCTTTCCAGAGGATGGAACATCTAAACCAGTAATGTTATTGAACAATGTGGTTTTTCCTGCTCCGTTAGGACCAATCAGGCCAGTTATCATGTTCTTTTCAACAGTAAAATCAACTCTATTTACAGCAATGATTCCGCCAAACTCACGGGTCAAAGCCTTAGTTTCTAACATGCTCATGCTTTAACCTCCCCACTAGGACTCCCTACAGAACTCCTACTAGGACTCCCTACAGAACTCCTACTAGGACTCCCGACAGAACTCCCACTAGGACTCCCTACAGAACTCCCACTAGAGACTAAACTAGAACCATCAATATGCAAGCCTTTAATCTTATTGTTTCTCTTCTTTCTTCCCAAAATTCCCTGCGGCCTATAGATCATCATAACAACCAATATAAGACCAAAGATAATCTGTTTAGCCTGTGCTGGGATAACGGAAGATAGGCCAATAAGCTGAGGCAAATAAGAAATAAACTGAATAATGAATGCTCCAAGAATAACAGCTAAGAAATTACCCATGCCACCAAGAACCACAGTACAAAGAACCATGATAGATACCATAAATACATAGGAACCAGGAGAAACAGAAAGCACAAATTCAGCCTGAAGACAACCGGCAATACCAGAAACACCAGCCCCAATAGCAAAAGAGAAAACCTTGTATTTGGTAACATTAATGCCCATGGAAGCAGCAGCAATCTCATCTTCTCTTATAGCTTCTAGAGCTCTTCCCATGCGAGAAGAAACTAGGCGCTCTAATAAGAACCAGCAAATTGCCAAAAGAATTATCTCCATAAGAAGGAAACCATACTTAGTATATGGACTAATTTTCATACCAAAGAAACTAATCATAGAGATTCTTTGAATTCCCATAGGACCATTTGTAAGTGAATCCCAGTTGTTTATAACTGTTCTGACAATTTCAGCAAAGCCCAAAGTAGCAATTGCAAGATAATCGCCTTTAAGCCGTAGAGTTGGAAGTCCAATGAGAACACCCATCAACGCACTAAGAAGAACTGCAACAGGAACAGTAGCCCAGAAAGACCAACCAAGTTTAGTAACTAGAATTGCTGTTGTGTAACTACCAATTGCAAAGAAACCTGCAGCACACAAAGAAAGCATTCCAGTGTAGCCTGTAATTAAATTCTGCCCCAAAGACATGAAAGCATAGATACATGTATAAATTAGTATAAGAAGAAAGAAATTAAGCATTAGACCTTCTCCTTTTCTACTTTACCAAGAAGACCTTCAGGTTTAAGCAGAAGAATTAAGATTAAGACAGCAAAAGCAATTGCATCTTTAAAGCCTTGAGGAATTCCAAGAATTGCAACACCAAAAGTTTCCAAAAGACCAAGAAGAAAGCCTCCTAGCATGGCACCAGTGATATTTCCAATACCGCCAACAACAGCAGCAACAAAAGCTTTAAGCCCAATCATTGTTCCCATAGTAGCGTAGACTTTGTAATCAAGAGCAATGAGCATACCACCACAGGCAGCAAGAGCTGAGCCTATTCCAAAGGTAAGGGAGATAATTTTATCGGAATTAATACCCATAAGTTTTGCGGTCTCACCATCCAAAGATGTGGCGCGCATGGCCTTTCCCATACGAGTTTTATCGACAAAAAGCTTTAAAAGGACCATCATTGCAATTGCTACAACCAAGACCATAATCTGGTGAGGCGTGATGACAACTCCACCAATTGAGATTGGAGTGTTATCAAAAGGATATTCCAATTTTCTAGAATGTGTACCAAACATCCAAGCAGCCCCGTTAGAGAGAATAAACGATACTCCAATTGCAGAAAGAAGTGGTGCAAGTCTAGAGCCCTTTCTTAAAGGCTTATAGGCCACCTTCTCTATTGCCATACCAAGAAGTGCACAACAAAACATTGAAACGAGCATTGCAATAAAGAAAGAGACAACCCACCAAGCTCCCATTGGAGTTGAACCTCTGAGGGCATCAAAAACAAAAAGCCCAATATAGGCGCCAACCATGAGAATATCGCCATGAGCAAAATTTATAAATTTAAGTATTCCATAAACCATGGTGTAACCCAATGCAATGAGCGCATAAATTCCACCAAGGGTCAAACCATTCATAAAATGTTGGAAAAAAGTACTGACAGACCCCACGAGGACCTCCATATACAAAGGTGATATAGGTTTAGAACCCCTAAAATAGAATTTAGAACCTCTAAAATAGAATTTAAAACCTATACAATAGCTTTAAAAACCTCTAGCAAAATTTTACAAAGGCCCTTCCCTAAGAAAGGAAGAGCCTTAGCAAATTATTAAAAAAGTAAAATAAAGAGATTGTGCAAACTCTGCACAACTCACTAACTCTACTCAACCTGAACCAATTTTCCGTTCTCAACCTTAAAGGCACCAACATAAACTGGAGTTGTACCCTCAACCCTGTAAACACCCTGAGAAGCAACAAGGTCACCATTTTCAGCAAAGTTGATAATTCCATTTACACCTTCAAAATCCTTAACCTGCTGCATACCCTTCTTGATAGCTTCACGGTTTGTACCAACCTTTTCAATAACAGAAGCCAAAATATAAGTAGCATCATAAGCATTGGAAGCAAATGAATCAGGACCTACGCCCCACTTTGCAGTATAATTTTCCTTGAAAACTTTATTCTTGTCAGACTCAACAAGCCTTGCAGAAGCAGTGTAAACAACACCATCTGTGTACTGGCCAGCAAGGGTGTAAATTTCTTCACTCAAGAAGCCATCACTTGAAAGAAATGGCTTATCAATACCAAGCTGGGAAGCCTGCTCAAGAATCTGAGCCATCTCAGCTGTGTAATCTGGAATATAAATTGCCTCAGCATCTGTATTCTTCAAATTAGTCAACTGAGTCTTGAAATCTTTATCTCCAACCATGAAGGTTGCTGTTGCCACAATCTGGCCACCTTCAGCCGTGAAAGTCTCACTCATACTCTCATACAAACCCTGGCTGTAATCGTTTTTTGCATACAAAACAGCAAGTTTTCTGTATCCCAGTACTTCATACCAATATTTTCCTGCAACTTCACCCTGCAATCCATCAGATGGCGTAGTTCTGAAAATATAGTCACCAATATTTGTGATATCTTTATGAGAGGCCGATGGTGTTATAATGACAATTCCTTCAGCCTGTGCACGTTCTGCTACAGAGAAGGCTTCTCCAGTGAGGACTGGACCAACAATAGCACAAACCTTGTCTGAGGAACTGAGCTTTTCCATAGCAGCAAGAGCCTTCTGAGAATCACCTTCACTGTCTTCAGCGTAAAGCTTTATCTCAACACCATTTATACCGCCCTTAGCGTTGATTTCATCAATCGCCATTTGTACAGCCTGCCTACATAGAGTTCCATAGTTCGCATAATCTCCAGTAAGTGGTCCAATAAACCCAATTTTAATGGATTCGCTGGAGCTCTCCTCTTGGTTTCCGCCAGCGAAACACATTGAAACAAACACAAAAGCAATCATTAACAAAACGACGATTTTTTTCATACCTGAATCTCCTAATATCGCTAAAAATATGAACGACAATATACAGAATACCGTATTTTTATTCAACGCTCGTACGTTACAAGAAAAACAAAAATGTAAATTTTATAAATTTTTTGTCATAGCTAAGACAATATTGACAATAGTCTTAACATGTGTACAATCCAATTTGTCATGGAAAATACAATCAAAGAAAATAAGCTAGGCGTAATGCCAATTGGAAAACTTTTAGCAAGTATGTCAATTCCAACAATGTTCTCAATGCTAATTCAAGCCCTATATAATATAGTAGACAGCATTTTTGTCTCACAATACAGTGAAAAGGCCCTCACAGCAGTATCTCTTGCATTTCCAATGCAAAACCTCATGAGTGCTTTTGCAGTTGGATTAAGTGTTGGAATTTGTTCAGTAATCTCAAGAAAACTAGGAGAAAAAAAGGAAGGAGCTGCCCTAAAAGCTGCAGAAACAGGATATACAATATTATTAATATGCACAGTAGCCTTCATGCTAATAGGAGCATTATTTTCAGAACCATTCTTTAGACTTTACACAGAAGACGAAGAACTTATTTATCTTGGAACACATTACCTTAGAATATGTCTCGTAATCTCTGTAGGATGTTTTCTAGGCGTCTATAGTGAAAAAGTTCTACAAAGTACAGGCGATACAATCCACCCAATGATAATCCAACTTTCAGGAGCAGTCTTTAATATCATCTTTGACCCAATCATGATTTTTGGATACTTTGGCTTTCCGGCAATGGGAATTGATGGAGCAGCATATGCTACAGTTGGAGGACAAATCCTTGCAATGTTCATTGGTGCTTTCTATGTAAAGCGTAACCAATATGTAAAAATCAAATACACAACAATTAAATATAACAAGCAAGCAGCCAAAGACATTTTACAGGTTGGAATTCCAACAGTAATTATGCAAGGAATTGGTACTGTAATGACAAGTCTCATGAATGGCATTTTGATAGCCTATGACGTTGTTGCAACCACAGTTTTTGGGGTGTACTTCAAGCTACAGTCCTTCATTTTCATGCCAGTCTTTGGATTAAACAGTGGTCTTATGCCAATATTAGCCTACAATTATGGAGCAAAAAACAAACAAAGAATGATGCACGCTCTAAAGTTAGGACTCTGTGTTGCTTTCATAATTATGGTACTTGGAATGCTAGCATTCATTCTCATCCCAGACACACTTTTAGGAATGTTCCAAGCTTCAGAAAATATGCTCAAAATTGGAGAAATTGCACTTAGAAGAATTTCCTACTCCTTCCCAATAGCAGCCTTCATCATTGTAATGGGATCACTGTACCAGGCAATGGGAGACGGATATCTTAGCATGATTACTTCAATAGTTAGACAAATTGTCATTCTTCTTCCTTGTGCATGGGCATTAGGAAAGCTCTTTGGACTAAATGCAATTTGGTTCTCATTTATAATTGCAGAAGTCTTAGCAATGATAATGAATTTATTCTTCTTCAAGAAAGAACTGAAAAAGCTTAACTTTTGAGGATTTTGCAAAAAATCCCAAAAGCTCTATACTCCCAAAAGCTCTATACTCCCAAAGTAGCGTATGTAGTTCTAATTCCTTCCTCAACAGAAGTTATCATAAGGCTGACAGCATTACGGTCAGCACTTGAGGGAGCTGTGATAGAAGCTGCAAAATTGATATAACAATCTGCATGCTGAAAACATTTCTTTCTTCCCTCTAGAGATGACCTCAAACCCTTAATTGTCACAGGTACAATAGAGGCCCCACTTTCAGTTGCAAGCCTAAACGAACCATGCTTAAAACTCCCAATTTCGCCTGTCTTACTTCTACTTCCCTCTGGGAAAATGCACATAGGACAGCCTTTTTTAACCGTTTTGACAGCATTATTTATGGTTTTTACACCCTTTTTTAGGCTTTTTCTATTGATAAAAACAGAATGCAAAGCAGAAATCCAAATATTCACCCCTGGCACAAAACGCAGCTCTTCTTTTGCAACAAAGCCACACCGCAGGCCAAGCGACAACAAGGCAGGAATATCCAAAATGCTTGTATGATTTGAAACTAAACATAACGGCTGACCACTTTTGCATTTATCCAGCACGCTCTCAATATTGCCTTCCGAGTGAATTTTCGCACCCAACAAATTCATCAAAAAGACCGATAATTTCTCAGCCCACCAGAAGGTCCAATCTTCTCCAAACTTTTTAAGTCCAATTAATTTAAAGAGAAAACCAGGAAGAATTCCCACAACAATCGAGAAAAGAAATGCGGGAATTACAATTATCCAAGCCCAAAAAAGGCGAATCATCCAGCTCATTCCTAGTTAAAGTCTCCTCTATAAAGATGCGCATAATGTCCGTTTGCGTCAAGAAGTTCTTTGTGCGTTCCGCTCTCTATAACTTTACCCTTATCAAGAACAATAATCTTATCTGCATCTTTAACAGTAGTGAGCCTATGAGCAATAACAATAGAAGTTCTACCAACAGAAAGTTTTTCAAATGCATCCTGAATAAGCTTTTCACTCTCATTGTCCAAAGAAGAAGTAGCTTCATCAAAAATAAGAATTGGAGGATTCTTTAAAAAAACTCTAGCAATGGAAAGACGCTGTTTCTGGCCCCCAGAAAGTCTAGTTCCATGTTCTCCAACCTGTGTTGAAAGCCCATCTGGCAAAGACCGAATAAAATCACCCAAATTAGCAGCCTCAAGAGCCTGTAGCATCTCTTCATCAGTAGCATTTGGCTTGCCATAACGTAGATTTTCGCGGATATCGGCATCAAAAAGAAAGACATCTTGCTGAACAAAACCAATCTTCTTGCGTAAAGATGCCTGTGTAACGTCTCTAATATCTTGACCATCTATGGTAATTGAGCCCCCATCAATTTCGTAGAACCTGGGCAAGAGTGAAGCAGTTGTGGTCTTTCCTGCACCAGATTCGCCAACAATTGCAACCGTTGTGCCACCCTTAACCTCAAATGAAAGATTTCCAATTACTTCACCGTCTGCACTGTCGTAGCTGAAACGTACATTGTTGTACTTGATATTACCTTCAGTAACATTAAGTACAGTAGCACCCTCTTTATCATTGATTGTTGGCTGAATATCCATTATTTCTGTAAAACGCTCAAAGGCTGCAACGCCTTGGTTGTACTGCTCTACAAAGTTTATAAGTCTATCTATAGGCTCAAGCACAACACTTACATAAAGAAGAAAAGCAATAAGATCGTAAGATTGAAGCTGACCTTTGTAAATGAGAATTGCACCACCTACAACAGTGATAAAATAGTACATGTTTCTAAGAAAGTTCATGCCTGTTCCATAGACAGCCATAAGACTGTATTGACGCTTTCTGCTATTCTTTAAATCTTCATTTGAGTCTTCAAATCTTGAGCTTTGAAATGACTCACTTGTAAATGATTTTACTTCTCTAATTCCTTGAATTGAGTTCTCAACATTTGCATTAACATCTGCTACATGGCGTCTTACATTTCTAGAGACTTCTTTTTGCTTTCCACCAAAAACAATGCCCCAGATTATAAGAATTGGCATTGGAATTATTGAAATTAGAGCCATTGGGACACTGAAGTTGAACATTACAATATAAGCACCAATGATTGTTGCAAATGAAATTAAACAGTCTTCTGGACAGTGGTGAGCAACTTCTGCAATTTGAAACAAGTCGTTAGTAATCCTACTCATCAAATGTCCTGTTTTGGCTTTATCAAAGTATCCAAAGCTCAATGTTTGAAGGTGATCAAAGATGTCTCTACGCATGTCATTTTCAACATAAACACCTAAAAAATGACCCCATTTTACTCTAATAAAATTCAAACCTGCCTGCATTGCATAAACACAGAACATTAAGACAAAACAAGAAATAATACTGGGCCAAATACTTTGAGGAATCCATGTCTTTAATAGCTCTCTAGTTAAAGCAGGAAAGAAAATGGCCAATACAGAACTTGCTGTAGCTGCCAACATGTCAAGAATAAAAAGGCCCTTATACGGTTTATAATAGTGAAAAAATCGCTGCAAAAGACTCACTTGCTTCTCCCAAATAGTTTCTTAAAGAACGTAACAATCTTATTTTCTGTTTTCTCTGGCTTCTTTGGCTTCTCTTCTTTCTTTTCATTTTCATTCTTTTCACTTGAAGCCTTTGCTTTTGCCTCTGTTGCTGCAGTTGGAACAAAGCCATATCTTGCTTTGTAATAAGCAATCCTCTCTTCTTCTGTCATGCTACCAAGACTCTTAGTTCTTGGTTTTGGTTTTGAGGTGCTAGATGTAGCAGGGTTAACAGGCTTAACAGGCTTAACAGGCTTAACAGACTTAACAGGTTTAACAGGTTTAGCAGTTTTATTATTTGTTCCAGCTTTTTGCGAACTCTTTTGTGTATTCTTCTTTGGACTCTCAACGTGTGCACTTTCTGTGTACCATCTCTTTCCAAGTGACTTATCTTCAACTTCTGGAAGATTTTCTGGCCAAATTACAGGAATTTTCATCTTAATGTACTTTTCAATAGCTTCAAGTCCATAAACAAATTCTTCATCTGCAAAAGTAATGGCCTTTCCACTTTTACCAGCACGTGCAGTTCTACCAATTCTGTGAACATAGTTTTCATAATCTTCAGGAACATCATAGTTTACAACAAGTGGAAGATCATCAATTTGAAGACCACGTGCAGCAACGTCTGTTGCAACTAATATTGTTGTCTTACCTTCTTTTAACAAATTTAATGCCTTTTGACGCTGTGTCTGAGGAAGATCTCCAGTAAGATAATCTGCATTATATCCATTAAGTTTAAGACGTGAAGCAACCTCAGCTGCCATGTGTTTACTGTTAGTAAAAACCAAAGCGGCTTCAGGCTTTTCTACTGCTAAAAGTTGCAAGAAAAGACTAAATTTATCGGCCTTTGAAACATGATAAAGTTCTTGAGTGATGTTTTCTACAGTTATGTGGTCTGCTTCTAGTTCAATTTCAACAGGATCATTCATGAACTCCCATGCAAGTTCACGTACTCTCATTTCCAAAGTGGCAGAAAATAGCATAGTCTGACGCTCTTGTTTTGGAGGAAGGAAGCTGAACATCTTTTTAATATCGGGATAAAAGCCCATGTCAAACATGCGGTCCGCTTCATCAATGACAAAGCAATCAATGCGTCTGCAGTCAAGTTCGCCATGTTCCATAAACTCCAAAAGACGGCCCGGTGTGCCTACGTAGAGATCACAGCCCATTTCAAGTAGCTTTCTTTGATGTTCATATCCCACGCCACCATAAAAACAACCCACATGAAAGCCTTTGACCTTTGAGCAGAGTACAAATGCGTCATCCGATATCTGCTGGGCCAATTCACGTGTAGGGGATACAATTAAACCTGCACAAGCATAACCTTCTTCTTGCATTCTAAGAAATCTTTCAAGAAAGGTAATGATATAAACAGCAGTTTTCCCGCTTCCAGTTTTGGACTGGACCATGACATCATAGCCGTCAACTGAGACAGGAAGAACTTTTTCCTGCACAGGCATACATTCTTCAAAATGAGCAGCTTCTGTTCCTTGCAGAACCTGCTCATGTAGAGGCAATTCACTAAATTTCATACACACCTACAGGAGGTTTTATACAGAACTTATTACAAAACGGCCTTCACAGAGCTCATTTTGCAAAACCCATACAACCTCAAAATTAATCAGAACCGTATAACTTGAGAATTTCACGAGGCTTAGACCCTCTTGCAGGTCCAATATAGCCAACATCTTCCATTTGCTCTATTAGATTTGCAGCTCTGTTGTAACCAATATTGAGCCTTCTTTGCAAATAAGAAGCAGAGGCTTCTCCGCGGTCAGAAACAATCTTCCACGCCTTGGAGAACATATCTTCAGATGCAGAAGAAACAGATTCTTCTTCACCTTCCTCATCATCCTCGTCATCCTCAAAATAAGATTCATCTATGTAATCAGGTTCACCCTGAGTTTTTACAAAATTAACAACATCTTCAATCTCAGTATCAATGTACGCACCTTGTATTCTAGTTGGAGTTCTAAACTCTGGACTATTGTAAAGCATGTCCCCACGTCCAAGAAGTTTTTCAGCACCGTTACAGTCAATGATAATTCTGCTGTTTTGGCTATTTGATACAGCAAATGCAATTTGAGTTGGAATATTACTCTTTATAATACCAGTAATAACATCTACAGATGGACGCTGAGTTGCCAAAACAAGATGAATGCCGCAGAAACGTGCCAAAGCAGTAATTCTCTTAATTGAAGCCTCAAGTTCCTTTCCAACGGTCAACATGAGATCTGCAAATTCATCAACAATAACCATAATGTATGGAAGCTTAACCCTAGCCAACTTCTTTTCAACAATCTTATCATTGTATTCTTCAATCTTTTTAGCTCCAACACTTGAAAACAAAGTCATTCTGCGTTCCATTTCTTCAACAATGAAATTCATTGCTTTAAGAGCTTTCTTTGGCTCTGTAATAACAGGAGTAAGCAAGTGAGGAATTCCGTTATAAACAGAAAGTTCAACCATTTTAGGGTCAACCAAGAGCATTCTAACTTCTTTTGGCGTCTTAGTAAAAAGCACAGAACAAATGAGACCATTTATACATACAGACTTACCAGAACCGGTAGTTCCAGCAACCAAAAGATGTGGAGTCTTTGCTAAATCAATAACAATACTATCCCCTGTGATGTTCTTACCAAGCACCATAGGAATCTTGTAAGGTCTAGACTTCAAAGCATCCATCATAACGTCAAAGCCAATTGTATCGCGCTTCTTATTTGGCACTTCAATACCAATTGCACTCTTACCTGGTATAGGGGCCAAAATACGAACACTTGCAACAGCTAAATTCATGGCAACATCTTCAGCATAGTTGGTTACTTTTGAAACCTTAACTCCACGTTGCAAAGCTAATTCATACAACGTAAATGTAGGCCCATGTTGAATATGCAGCAATTTTGTTCCAATATTAAAATCATTAAATGTATCAACAATTATCTTGCCATTTGGGTCATTATCTATATCCCAGTATTCATTTTCCTCAACTTTATAATGCTTTAATAAAGACTCTGGTGGAAAATGATAGGTAAACTTATCTGCATCCAACAAATGTGAATTATTTACACTACTCTTAAGCCCGGCAACACCTGACACGTAATCTATATCTGGCTCGCCCTTTTTCTTTGTACTAGAATCATTTACACTTGCAAAAGCAGCCTTTGACTTTTCAAATTCAGCTTCGTCATCTGCATCTTCATGAACACGTTCTTGAACATCCTCTTGCACAGGCTTTGCAGGCACAAAATCCTGAACTGGCCTACTCTGCTC
>CAVEGR010000032.1:0-3893 GCA_963615565.1 Phocaeicola massiliensis
GGTAACTGTTGCTACTCTAAAAATAGACAGTTTTCCAAGAAAAATGTGTGTTTAACTGTGATAAAAAGTTGGAAAAATGTGCAAAAACTGTCTTAAGAATTCAAGAAAAATGTGTTACACCGTAACAACCTCTTGAAAAGGATTCTTCAATATCTTGTTTGTCTATTGCCTGAACTTGGTACCTCTTTGTGTTTTTACTCTGTAAGCTACAGAAATCTGTATTCTAAGAGATAAATGTCGTAAGACGGTTGATTTTTTAGAAAATACGGCTATAATAACATTAGATATTAAATTGGCCGAGAAACTTTATGGGATATATTAAACGACATGCAGAAACAACGGTGAATAAGCTTTCTAAAATGTTTGGTGCAATCCTTGTTGCCGGTCCGCGGCAGGTTGGAAAAACCACTATGCTTCAGCACGTTACAGAAGGAATTAACTATGTAAGTCTTGACGATTTAATTGTCCGTTCAGTTGCACAAGAGCAAAGTGGCACATTTTTCAAAGACAATCCGCCCCCAGTATTTGTTGATGAAATTCAGAAGGCGCCGGAATTGTTTTCTCAAATAAAAATGATTATAGATAGAGAACATAAAAAAGGTCAGTTCTTTATGTGTGGATCACAACAGCTTCAAATGATGAAAGGTGTCAGCGAGTCACTATCCGGCAGAATAGGGCTGGTAACTCTCCTTGGTTTTTCTTTACGTGAGCAGTACAGCGTTTCTAATGACACACCTTTTCTGCCTACAGATGAGTATTTTGATGTCCGCAAAAAGCAGCTTGCTAATATTTTATACGAAGACATATGGAAAATAATCCATCGTGGCTCTATGCCGGAGCTCTGTGAGAAGCCGGATTTTGATTGGCAGATGTTTTATGGTGCATATGTGCAAACTTATATTGAACGCGATGTCCGTGACTTGTCTGAGATTGGAGATACTGTAAAATTTGCTCGCTTTATGACTGCTGCAGCAGCATCTACTGGACAACTCGTCAATCTTGCCTCAATGGCACGGGATGTTGGAATTAGCCAGCCTACAGCAGAACGATGGCTTTCAATTCTTGTAGCTTCTAATATCGTTTATCTGCTGAAGCCGTATTTTAACAACATCACCAAGCGTGCAGTGAAGACTCCAAAGCTCTATTTCTTGGATACTGGATTGGCCGCCTACCTTACCCGGTGGAATACGCCAGATGTTTTGAAAAACGGTGCCATGTCCGGAGCTTTCTTTGAAAGTTTTGTAATCTCAGAGATTATTAAAAGCTATTATAATAAGGGAATTGTTGAACCTCCTCTGTATTTCTATAGAGACAAAGATATGAACGAGATTGATCTAGTGATTGAAGAAAACGGCACACTGTATCCCCTTGAGATAAAAAAGCATGCAGATCCACAGAAGAAGGATATGGTTGCATTTGATTTGCTTAACAAAATTCCTGGCAAAGAGCGTGGCCTAGGCGGAATTATTTGCCTTTATGACAGGCTTATCACATTGAAAGGCAATGACCGCGTTATTCCTATCAATTATTTGTAATTTTAAAAGTCAACATAAAAATGTAGATTTATGGCCGTCAAAAATGTAGGTTGAACTCTATAGTGGACTTGTAGAGAAATGCGCTCATTCTTATTCTTCAAGTCACTCTCAACTCTCTCTTTGGGAGTTCCTTAATGCAGGCTATCTTTTATGGCATTATAGATGCGGTTATGACATAGGTAGAATGTAGTAAGTTCTTTAGAAAACTTTCAGTTTGGGAAATTATTGAATCACAATTGTTATACTTAGATTCAATATGGCCTGTTTAATTTTTGTTGATTTTTGTATTTAACGTGGCCACTTTTGTAAAAAAAACAAAAATGGCAACGTTAAACTTGAAAAAATAACTTAGCCCAATGTAAAATAACCCAAGACATAGATATTTTTGCTTATAGGGGTTTGCAATGGAACTGTTTAAAAGAGAGAAATATTTAAGTAAGATTAGAGCCTTCTATGACGCTAGTGACTTAATTAAAGTAATAACTGGCATTAGAAGATGTGGAAAATCATCCCTTATGCAAACTATAAGGGATGAAATAATTCAAAAAGGAATTCCTCTAGAAAATATAATTACAATTGATCTTGATCAATTAGAATATAGAAAAGTAAAGACTGCTGACCAATTAGTTCAATTAATTGACGAAAAGTCAAAAGAGACTGAACTTGGAATAAAGTATCTTTTTATAGATGAAGTCCAAAATGTAAATGATTTTGAAGAAGTAATTAATGGATTTAGGACTAGAGGGGACTATTCTATATTCATTACAGGTTCTAATTCATATCTATTGAGTGGTGAACTTGTCACTAAACTAACAGGCCGATATTTAGAGTTTGAACTTTTTACTCTAAGTTTTGATGAATATGTTCAAATGAAAAAATTCTATGGAAAACCTGTGAATACCAATTTGATTATAGAATTAAACTCTTTCATTCTTGAAGGAGGTTTTCCAAGAACAATCTTCTTTGACGACATAAACTCAAAAAGAACGTATGTAAACAGTGTTATAAAAGAAATATTTGAGAAAGATATTCGGCGTAGAGTAAAAATAAGAGATCGTGAAACTTTTGAACTTGTTCAGACTTTTGTTATAAGCAATTTTGGACTAACTTTAAGTACAAGAAATATTTGCAATGCACTCGAAAAGAATGGAGTTAGAACTTCACGTACTACAATTGGCAAATATATCCAAATACTTGTTGATGCAAAAATTCTTCATGAATGCAAGAGATTTGATATGAAATCAAAACGCTTTCTTGCAAATGAAAAGAAATATTATTTGGCAGATGTAAGTATCTATTACGCATTAAGGACCGATAATAAAATCAATTATGGGCCAAACTTGGAAAATATTGTTTATGTATATGCACGCAGTCTGGATTATTCTGTGAGTGTTGGGAGAATTGGCAAACTAGAATGCGATTTTATTTTCAGAAATATGAATAATGATTATTCTTATGTGCAAGTTTCTTACACAATTGCATTAAACAAAGAAACTGAAGACCGAGAATATCGGCCTCTTGAGCAAATAAAAGATAATTATCCCAAATATGTTATGACCACAGACTTCCTTTTGCAAAAGCGCAGTGGAATTAAGCACGTCAATTTGATGGAATTTATCACAGACCTACAAGAATTTTAATTCTCCCAAGAGATTTTGCTAGTTACTATAAATAACATATCATAAAAACATACATTTTGATTTTTACATTCTTTTTTATACAAACACGACATTGGATAAAGCATTTAAACAATAACCACTGTTAAACCAATGTCAGTAACTTAAGAGGCGTGAGTAGCAATAAACGCCTCTCCGGCTGGAAATATCTGGTAACTTAAGAATGCTGATAGTTTAAGTTAAAAAATTAGCCTTGTTTAGAAGTGTAAATTGCTTTCAGACAAGGTCTTTTTATTGCAAAAACAGATCCTGAAGAATTTAAATGCTTTTTATCTCGCAAATCCAAAAACCAATCTCCACAAAGCTCATTTTGCAAAAAACCTCGATAGATTTATTATTGTAGTTGATGTATATCCTACAGAGGGAAACAATGTGACAAAAATATTCTTTCTAAGTACGTTGAAAGCTTTTATAAAGCGATTATTGGATCACAATAAAGAGGTGTTTCTTCTTTACTCATAAATAGATAGGCTTTTTGTTTGAGAAGATTTAAAGATGTCATAATGTTCACAGGTCTATTAGTTTTTATGTTATCTATGTTGGATTGGCTTTTTCTACGTTGGACTGGTCTGAACGGATTACAACCTTCACTTTGCTACTAGTTGAGCTAATACAGTCATTAGTTCTTGCTACATAATTTTCTTTATTCGCAAGGCCGATAATAAATTGGTTGGAATGATTC
>CAVEGR010000033.1:0-6832 GCA_963615565.1 Phocaeicola massiliensis
GTACAACATATATTCGTTGAACGCCTTATATCTATCACCACCAACATAGCTGTAATATTCCTTAAAGGAAAGTGTAAAAACTTTGATTTCAATGCTTCTTCCCCTCAGTGCTGTACTTATATCGCCTGAAAGCATTTTTGAATTAGAACCTGTAACATAGACATCAAAATCTTCATTCTTAAGAGAATTTAAAATATCTTCAAAAGAATTAATGTATTGAATCTCGTCTATCATGACATAATACTTTGCACTGTCAATACGTTTGGAGGCAATATAATCATAAAGTTCTTTTGAAGAACGAAGCCGCTCATTTTTTACATTTTCTAGATTAACACAAATGATATGTCCTTCATCTATTCCTGTTTCAATAAGATATTTCTTATAAAGCTCAAAAAGCAAAACAGTTTTACCGCATCTTCTAATGCCGGTTATTACCTTAATCAAATTCTTGTCCTTATATCTTTTCAGTTTTTCAATGTATTCTGGACGTTCAATCATTGTTAATCTCCGAGTAAAATAATACTCGAAAAACTTACAGTTTTCAACACTCTTTCGAGTACATTTCTATAATATCTTATATCATAAATAATTATTTTACTCGAAAAACTCTTATTTTTTAGAACTTTTTCGAGTACAGATTTAGGATGCAATATTAGGAAGGAGCGCGGGACAGTACCATGATGTACGACCCGAGCGCAACACCGCAGTATACGGTGCAAAGATCAAGGATGCAATTCGCAGGTATTTGGGATGAGATGCTAGAAGTAAAGGATGGGACAGTGCTACTTTGCACGGCCCATCCTGAAACGACAACGCAGCTCACCCAAAGATCAAGGATGCAATTCGCAGGTATTTGGGATGAGATGCTAGAAGTAAAGGATGGGACAGTGCTACTTTGCACGGCCCATCCTGAAACGACAACGCAGCTCACCCAAAGATCAAGGATGCAATTCGCAGGTATTTGGGATGAGATGCTAGAAGTAAAGGATGGGACAGTGCTACTTTGCACGGCCCATCCTGAAACGACAACGCAGCTCACCCAAAGACCAAGAATTTATTCTAGTTCAAAGGAACCCATGTATAAGTCATGATATACCCCATTCTCCGCAATAAGCTTCTCATGGTTGCCTCGTTCTATAATTCGTCCATGGTCTAGAACCATAATGACATCGGAATTTTGGACAGTGGAGAGGCGGTGGGCAATTACAAAGACCGTTCTGCCATTCATGAGACGGTCCATGCCACTTTGGACAAGAGCTTCCGTGCGGGTATCAATTGAGGAAGTGGCTTCATCCAAAATCATGACTGGTGGATTGGAGACAGCTGCGCGAGCAATTGAGAGAAGCTGGCGTTGGCCTTGAGAAAGGCCACTACCGTCGCCTTTGAGGACAGTGTTGTAGCCATCTGGGAGCATGCGGATAAAGTTATCGGCATTGGAAAGTTGTGCGGCTGCAATGCACTGCTCGTCTGTTGCCTCCGGGTTGCCATAGCGGATATTCTCCATGACGGTGCCAGTAAAGAGGTTAACATCCTGGAGGACAATACCTAGGGAGCGACGCAAATCTGCTTTCTTGATTTTGTTGATGTTGATGCCATCGTAGCGGATTTTGCCATCTGCAATGTCGTAGAAACGGTTAATGAGGTTTGTAATTGTGGTCTTGCCTGCACCCGTTGCACCTACAAAAGCAATTTTCTGGCCAGGCTCCGCATACAAAGTAATATCATGAAGAACTTCCTTGCCTGGAACATAACTGAAGTCTACGTGGTCAAAGACAATACGGCCTTCAAGCTTGGTGTAAGTGAGAGTACCGTCACCATGTGGATGTTTCCAAGCCCAAAGCCCTGTACGCTCTTTGCTTTCTGTAAGTGTACCGTCTGCGTTTTCAATAACGTTAACTAGAGTAACATAACCGTTGTCTTCTTCTGGTTTTTCGTCCATGAATGCAAAAATTCTGGAAGCACCGGCAAGAGCAACCACTATGGAGTTAAACTGGTTGGAGATTTGTGAGATTGGGTTGATAAAGCTCCTTGATAGAGTCAAGAAAGATGCAATTGTACCCAAAGTCAATGTATTGATGCCTACAAGACAAAGATTGGAGGTCCCACTTACTGCCATATAACCACCAATGATAGCTATAAACACATAACAAATATAACCCACAGAATTCATCATTGGCATCATTGTATTTGCCATGCTTGTAGTAAGGTATGCGTTTTTGGCCCACTCTCTGTTTTTATCCTCAAGGCCTTCATAATTCTTATTTTCATGGCAGAAGACCTTAATGACTTTTTGTCCGTTGACCATCTCTTCAACATAACCGTTAAGTTTTGCAAGAGATGATTGTTGTGCCATTGAGAATTTTCCAATTCTAGAAATAAAGACTCTAATGAGACGCATCACAACAAAAACTATGAAGCAAACTACACATGTCAACCAAACGCTCTGATATAACATACAAATGAACACAGTAATGATTGTAAATGCAGATGACACTAATTGTCCCATTGACTGAGTAATCATTTGCCTCAACGTGTCTGAGTCGTTTGTGTAAAGGCTCATAATTGCACCATATGTATGAGTATCAAAGAAACTAATTGGAAGGCTTTGCATTTTGGTAAACATGTCATCTCTAATGCTTTTTAGAGTACCCTGAGCAACCTTAATCATTAGCCTTGAATAAGCAAAAGAAGAAATGACTCCAACCATAAAGATGGCCGCAAATGCAGCTAAAGCCTTCAAAAGTCCAGTGAATACTGGGTTTTGGACCATCAAAAGAGGCGTAATGTAGGAATCAATCAAGGTCTGAAGGAACATGGATGCACCTGCACTTGCCACTGAACTTATGAGAATACAAAATGCAACAATTATTAAGGTTACTTTGTATGGCTTCATATATGCAAAAAGCTTTTTTATGGTGTTAAAGTCCATCTTTGGACGTGGACGGCTAGGCCCCTGGCCATGTGTATTTTCTGCCTTGTCCGCAGCCATGCCCTTCTTAAACTCTTCTTTTATTTCTTTTTTAATTTGTTCTTCTTTAGGATTTTTCTTAAACAAACTCATTTGTTTTCTCCCTTGTTATCACTCTCATTGAGTACCTTGCTGTCACTTTCATTGGCTACCTTACTGTCTCCCTTGTTGTCACCCTTCAGCTGAGATTCAAAAACCTCTCTGTAGATGTCACAACGCTCAAGGAGCTCCTCGTGCGTACCAATATCGTTCACTCTTCCATCATCAAGAACAATAATTCTATCTGCATTTTGGACAGAGCTAATTCTCTGTGCTATAACAATTTTGGTTGTCTGTGGCATATAATTAGACAGTGCTTTTTGAATGCTAGCATCTGTATGTGTGTCAACAGCACTGGTAGAATCATCCAAAATCAGAATTTTAGGCTGTGCCAATAGGGCTCTAGCAATACAAATTCTCTGCTTCTGTCCACCTGAAACGTTCACTCCACCCTGTTCTATATAAGTGTCATAGCCATCTGGCATAGCAGAAATAAATTCATGTGCACATGCTAACTTACAGGCCTGAATCATCTCTTCATCCGTAGCATTCTCATTGCCCCATCTGAGATTCTCTTTCAGCGTACCAGAGAACAAATCATTCTTCTGTAGCACCATTGCAACAGATTTTCTCAACGTCTCTATGTCATACTTTCGCACGTCAACGCCACCAACCTCAACGCTTCCCTCTGTGACATCATAAAGTCTAGGAATAAGCTGCACCAAGGAAGATTTCGATGATCCTGTACCACCAATAATACCAATGGTCTCGCCTGAACGAATATGCACGTCAACATTGTCCAAAACCTTCTTGTCTGCCTTAGACGCATACACAAATCCAACGTGATTGAAATCAATACTTCCGTCCTTAACCTGCATGACAGGGTCTTCTGGATTAGTGATATCGCTCTTCTCCTCTAAGATTTCTACAATTCTTTTAGCCGATGCCTGAGAGATGACAATCATTGATAAAATCATTGAAAGCATCATCAAACTCATAAGAATTTGCGATGCATAGGTGAAAAGAGCTGTCAAACTACCAGTTGTCAAGCCCAAAGCACTATTATTTCCACTTGCAATGATAGCCTGAGCACCAAACCAAGAGATTAAAAGCATGCAAGTATACATACAAAACTGCATAAGAGGACCAATTAAAGAAATTATCTTTTCAGCTCTTGAGAAATTAGTCTTTATAGAAGTACTAACTTCTTGGAATTTATCCTCTTCATGCTTTTCTTGGTTAAAGGATTTGACAACCCTAATACCTCTTACGTTTTCTTGAACAATGTTGTTTAACTTGTCATATGTTCTAAACACCTTTTCAAAAATAGGATGAACAGAATGAGTAATAAGCCACAAAGGAATTGCCAAGACGGGAATTGCAACAAGAAACAACATTGAAATTTCACTGTCCACCTTAAAAGCAGCAATAACAGCAAAAATCAGCATAGCAGGAGATCTTACTGCAATTCTAATAATCATCTGATATGCGTTTTGAATATTAGTAACATCTGTTGTTAGACGAGTAACTATAGAGGAAGTAGAAAACTTATCTATATTAGAGAATGAGAAACCCTGGACATTTTTATACATATCCTCTCGTAGATTAGCTGCAAAACCAACAGAAGCTTTAGCTCCAAATTTGGCAGAAAGTATGCCTGTTGTCATGGCTAAGATGGCCAAACCAAGTAACATTAATCCGTACTTCCAAACGCAAGCCATATTGCCAGCACCAATTCCCAAATCAAGCAACAATGACATACAAATTGGAATAATTATTTCAAACACAACTTCAATCATGGAACAAAAAATGGTCAAAATTGATGCCCCTTTTTGTTCCCTTATGCTGTGCATGAGCGTTTTACCCACAGATATTTTCTTATTCATTCTCCATTTCTCCTAAATTATTGTAAATAGTTGTCAATGTATCCTCTAATTCAAATATTTGTTGCTCAGACAGAGATCTAAGCATTTTCTTCTCATTTTCAGCAATCATTTTGCAAAGATCTGCACCTAAAGCGACTGCCTTTTCTGTAATTGTTACAATTGTATTTCGTCTGTCTTTCTGATCTTTTGAACATTCCACAAAACCCTTTTCTTTCATACGCGCAATAAGACCGGTCACAGTAGGATGTGAAACTTGTAAGTAATCTTCAATATCCTTTTGTGTTGCACATCCACCTTTTTCATTCAGAAATCTAAGGATTCTACTTTGAGAAAGAGTCAAATCATGCTCCAATAAATTGGCATCAGCATTGGTTCTCAGTTTGTCATTAACAAGCTTAAGAAGATAGCCAATGTTCCTTTCTTTTTTTATGTTCTCTACATTCATAAAAACCTCATAATATGTAGCACGCTACGCATAATATGTAGCATGCTACAAAAGATAAAAGATTATCTTTTTTTTTGCAAGTAGGTTTTTAATATTTTTTATGAGGTTTTTGCAAAAACCTCTTATGCTTTCTTTTATTTGCCTTGCTATTGTTTATTCCCAAACATTATCATGAGCAAACAGGAGTTCATCATGTCTTTTTCGCAGATTGCAATTGTAATAGCACTAGGAATAATTGAAGGAATCACAGAGTGGCTTCCAATATCAAGCACCGGCCACATGTTACTTTTTGATAATATTCTCACAATAAATGCTTCAGAAAGTTTCAAAAGCATGTTTTTTGTTGTTATTCAATTAGGCGCAATTCTTGCTGTAGTAATTCTTTACTGGAACAAACTTTGGCCAATTACAAAAAAGAACAATAAACTTTCATGGAAAAAAGACACTCTAAGCCTTTGGCTTAAAACAATTGTAGCAATTATTCCTTCTGGCGTAGTAGGTGTTCTCTTTGATGACTGGATGGATGAACATCTACACACACCGTTTGTAATTGCACTTGCTTTGATTATATATGGTGTCCTTTTTATAATAATTGAGCATTGCAATAAGAACAAAACTCCTATCACAAAATCTACAGACGACATAACAATACATCTTGCACTTTACGTGGGCCTTTTCCAAATATTATCTCTTGTGCCTGGAACATCACGTTCTGGAGCAACAATAATTGGAGCTCTTTTATTAGGTTTTGACAGAACAACAGCAGCAGAATTCTGTTTTTTCATGGGCATTCCAACAATGGCTGGAGCCTCCCTTATTAAGTTACTCAAATTTGGCTTTCACTTCACATCAACAGAATTTCTTATCCTCTGCATTGGCACACTCACAGCCTTTTTAGTATCTCTAGCTGTCATCAAATTCCTTATGTCCTACATAAAGAAGCGAGACTTCACAATTTTTGGAATTTATCGCATTGTCCTTGGAATAATCATTCTTGCCATCCTTGGACTGAAGTAAACATCATCTTCTCATCATGATGTAGCGACGCAGTAATGCACTCAAGATTCAAGAAACTCGTTTCGCAGAGATTTGTGCTGTAAACAAGGATGTAAACGAGGGACAGTACTAAGGTACGGCCCGAGTGCAACAACGCAGTATACAGTGCAAAGCTCAAGAAATAAAAAACCCCATGGAAAAAAGGAGGTCAAACCATGGGGGAACAAAAGGAGGCTGAGATATTTCATCTCACGGTTCGCAAGATACTTCTTTTTTATAAAAATGACAATACTTTTTCCATAAAATTTAAAATATTTTTGCGAATTTTTTTGAAAAGTAAGTTTATTTGTTTTAGTAATAACAAATTGTCTTTTATTATTTTTCGTTAAACTCTTCTTTTAAAACAGTTAAGTTTTTCATGAAATCATCAAAAGGCTCTTTTAAAAGTTGCTTACATTGCTTCTGAAAAGCATCATATAAAGAGACAAACTGTACTCC
>CAVEGR010000034.1:0-3085 GCA_963615565.1 Phocaeicola massiliensis
CCTCTATTGGGAGTGTTATTTTTGCTGCTTACTGCAGCCTATTTTGCGTTAACTGAGACGTCCATATCCTCAGTTTCTAAAAACAGACTAAAAGTTGCCTCAGAAAGAGGTGATGCAAAGGCAAACAAAGTCCTTTCTATTTTAGATAAATTTGATCAAGCAGTAACAACAATTCTAATTGGAACAAACATTGTTCATATTGCTACAGCAAGCGTAGTTACTATTTACGTTTCTAAAAGATGGGGCTTAAGTTTTGTATCTCTTTCAACAATTCTTACAACTATTGTGGTTTTTTTCTTTGGTGAGATGCTCCCCAAAAGCATTGCAAAAAAATATCCAGAAAAAATTTCAAAGATTTGTGTCTACCCTCTTTCTATTTTTATGATTATTTTTAAGCCTCTTTCTGCAGCTCTTACACTTATTGGACAAACAGCCGCAAAGCACAATCAAACAGATTCTCAGGTATCGGTTACAGAAGATGAATTGCAAGATATTATTGAGGATATGACTGAAGAAGGTACTTTGGATGAAAATCAAAGTGACCTAATAGCATCGGCCTTACAATTTGGAGATGTGACGGTTGAGAGTATTCTGACCCCGCGTGTAGATGTGTGTGCAATTGATGTAAAAGAAAAACCAGAGCAAATTTTAAAGACAATTAAGGAAAACCCTCACAGCCGTCTGCCCGTGTATGAAAACTCCATAGATAACATCATAGGTGTATTACAGATAAGAAAATATCTAAAATCTTACTTGCAAAATGGCAAGACTCCAAACCTCAGAGAAATGCTGGATAAGGTTTATTATGCACCGCAAAGTATGGAAATTCATGAACTACTTCCACAAATGTCAAAGCTCAAGCTCAATATGGCTGTCATCACAGATAACTATGGAGGAACCCTTGGAATTGTTACAGTAGAAGACATCTTGGAGGAACTGGTTGGTGAAATTTGGGATGAAGATGACATCATTGAAGAGCCAATTGTCAAGAATGATGATGGGTCTTTGACTGTTGATGGAGATGTAAGTCTTGCCGATATTTTTGATGCTTTAGATTTCCAAGATCCAGATGAAGATGACAAAGATGCTGCCAACCTTCTTTTGGGAGAATGGATGTATGAGCAGTTTGCTGCAATCCCTAAAGAGGGAGATAGTTTTGGGTATTACAACCTAAAAGTTACAGTTAAGGAGATGGAGCACAACAGAATTGTAAAAGCCAAAGTTGAAAAACTAGAAAAAACTGATGATTCAGAAAAGGAGGAAGAAAGATGATTTCAATAGCTTTAATTGTAATTGGAATAATTATTTGTCTTTATTTCTCTAATTTTTTCTCTTCATCTGAAATGGCCTATTCATCATGCAATATCATGAGATTGCAAAGTATAGTTGATGACAAAGAAAAAGGCTGGAAAAAGGCCCAAACAGCCATAAAGATAACACAGAAATTTGATGAAGCCTTAAGTGCAATCCTCATTGGTAATAATTTAGCAAATATTGCATCATCCTCTTTAAGCTCCGTTTTAGTCATTTTGATTACCGGATCTGAGGGTTATGCATGGCTTTCTACGCTAATCATCACTGTTTTGGTCATCATTTTTGGTGAGACAATGCCAAAAATTATGTCAAAAAGAAACTCTACATCAACAGCAGTAAAGAATGCTTCTTTTGTAAATTTCTTAATGATTATATTCAAGCCAATCATTTGGATTGTTGTAAAACTCATAGAACTTCTCACTAAACCACTTAAAGGAGAAGCTGATGAGAGCTCCCAAGAAGAAAGCGTTGAAGAACTTCACTCAATCATTGAGACCGCAGAAGATGAAGGCATCATTGATGAGGATGACTCAAATCTAATGCAGAAAGCCATTGATTTTGCAGACATTTCTGCAATGGAAGTCATGACAGCTCGCGTAGACGTAATTGCTTTAGATATTGATGATTCTTGGCCGGAAATGAAACGCATTATTGACAGCTCAACATTCTCAAGACTTCCCGTCTATGAAGGCTCAATTGACAATGTAATTGGTATTTTACACCTAAATAGACTGTTCAAAGCACTTGCAACACTAGAAGCAGACGGCATTCCAATAGACGGCGAAAAGCCTCCATTTGATATCAGAACGCTACTCATGCCACCTTGCTATGTCTACAAGACAATGAAACTGCCAAAAGTCCTCAATCAATTCAAGCAAGCAAAACAGCACCTAGCCATTGTTACAGACGAATACAGTGGCACACTGGGCATCATCTCAATGGAAGATGTACTGGAACAGATAGTGGGTGAAATCTATGATGAGACCGATATCATTGACCCTGAAATTGTCAAACATACAGATACTGAATTTGAAATTGATGGTGGTATGCCAATAACAGATCTACTAGAACTAGCTAACATCAAAGAAGATGATTTTGATGCAGACAGTGCAACAGTTGGAGGTTGGACCGTTGAATCTATAGGAACATTCCCCAATGAAGGCGATAGTTTTGACTACAAAAACATGACAATCAAAGTTCTTAAAATGGATGGACGTAGAGTAGAAAAAGTACTGGTTAAGCTAGAAGCTCCCAAGGAGAAATGAAAACAAATCCAGTTACTGCTGCTGATTTTGGAAGTGCCAAAATCAGTAGCATTCTACTAAAAATAACACCACCTGTTCATGGAGTAAAAAGGACTTGTTATGAAAATGCCAGCTGCTAATGAAGAATTGAAAGAATTAAGAAAAATCCTTCCTCGTATTGTATTGGCCTCAGGCTCCCCTAACCGCCTTGAGCTACTTCGTATAGGTGGTATTGATGTGATTGTAAAGCCACAAGATATTATTGAAAATGAACCATGTGGAGAGCCAGGTCCTGCAGTATTATCCATAGCGTCTAAAAAGCTAGAACATTACATAAAAAGTGACGATTTCGACCCAAACCTTCCAGCTCTTTGCTTAGATACTCTTGTCTATTTTGAAGGCCGTTTTCTTGGTAAACCTGCTGACGAAGAACAAGCCTTGTCAGAGATAAAGTCCTTTTCAGGAAAAGAACAGGAAGTTTATTCTGGATATGCCATATATCATCCTCATAAAGGTATTGTAAGAGG
>CAVEGR010000035.1:0-2395 GCA_963615565.1 Phocaeicola massiliensis
CGCCAGGTCCTTTTTTTTGCCTTTTGGTGTTGTTTTTTTATTATTGGCTTGGCTGGTTTTTCAATGAAAACGGCTAAATTTTTCTGTTTTCATTGAACTTTTCATGGAAAATGTCACAAAAACAGCACTTTCAATGAATACTGCTTTATAAAACTAGCTTTTTGTGCTTTGATATGGCGGTATGACTAAAAAACTGCATAAATATATTGGTGATAAAGCATTTTACGCAATGCTTCTTGGAATTGCTGTTCCTATAATGATTCAAAATGGGTTTACAAATTTTGTCAGCATGTTGGATAACATCATGGTTGGCAGACTTGGAACTGAGCAAATGTCTGGAGTTGCCATTGCCAACCAACTTATCTTTATTTATAACCTCTGCATTTTTGGGGGCCTTTCTGGGGCAGGTATTTTTACGGCTCAATTCTATGGAAAGAGCGATAATGAAGGCATTCGAGATTCCTTTAGGTTTAAATTAATACTTGGTATAGCCTTAACAGTGTTAGCTATTACTATTCTCATTGCTTTTGGAGAACAATTAATAGGAATATATCTTCATAGTAGCGAGGATGGCGGAGATTTAGCGTTTGCACTTCAGAGTGGGCTGGAATATATGCATGTCATTTTCCTTGGATTGTTTCCTTTTATGCTGGTGCAAGTTTATTCAAGTACACTCCGCGAGTGTGGTGAAACAGTACTTCCAATGAAAGCTGGTGTAGTTGCTGTTTTTGTAAACCTTGTATTCAATTATTTACTTATTTATGGAAAATTTGGATTTCCATATCTAGGTGTACAAGGGGCTGCTATTGCAACTGTTATCTCAAGATTTGTAGAGGCTGCAATAGTTATCATTTGGACTCATAAGCACAAAGAAGATCAGCCGTTTGCAAAAGGTCTCTATTCAACACTTAGAGTTCCTAAACAACTTAGTAAGAACATTACTATAAAAGGATTTCCATTACTTCTTAATGAGGCTCTTTGGTCTTCTGGAATGGCACTTCTTGTACAATGTTACTCAATGCGTGGTCTCAATGCTGTTGCAGGAGTTAATATTGCTGAAACTCTTAATAATTTATTTAAGGTTGTTTTTCTTGCTTTTGGGGCTTCCGTTGGAATTATTATTGGTAGATTGTTAGGGGCTGGTAAAATGGAAGAAGCGAGGGATACAGATAGAAAGATTATTGTGTTCTCTATATTTATCAGTGCAATTCTAGCAGTTCTTATGGCTTCAATTTCTGGGCTTTTCCCTCAGATTTATAATACGAATGATAATGCAAAAAGAATTGCATCTATACTTATCCTTACACAGGCTATTTGTCTACCTCTTGGAGCTTTTAAAAATGCAACGTATTATACACTTAGAAGCGGAGGCCGTACTTTTATTACATTCTTATTTGATGGTGGTTTTATATGGGTTGTTAGTTTGCCCATTGCATTTGTTTTAAGTAGATATACAAATGCTAGTGTTCTTTGGATTTTCATAAGTGTACAATTAGGAGACTTACTAAAATGTATTCTAGGGTATATTCTAGTAAAAAAGGGTATTTGGATAAGAAATATCGTTTCTGAATAACGAAGTAAACAAGTAAAAAACAGAGGATTTGATGGAAGTTGCTATATTAATTGTTTTATGTATTTGTGCTCTATTGTTAGCTCTTGTAGCTTTCAAACAAAAAAGAAATCAGGAAGATATTGATATCTTGAAGGAAGGCTTAAGGCGTACTGAAAATTCACTTGCTGGAATAAGTTCAAATATTGCAACAAGATTGGATGAGATGAGCAAAAGGAGTCTAGATCTAAATACGTTGGTTGATTCTAGGTTGGAAGCGTTTAGATCTGACAATGACAAACTTGTAAAAACAGTTGAAACAAAGCTGGAAGAAATTAGAAAGGATAATGAAAACCGGCTTGAGAAGATGAGGGAGACTGTTGATCAAAAGTTGCAAAGTACACTTGAAAGTAGAATAGCAACTTCATTTGATCAAGTAAGTAAGCAGCTAGAGAGTGTGTACAGGCAGTTAGGAGAAATGCAGACTCTTGCAAAAGATGTTGGAAATCTTGAGAAGGTTTTGACAAATGTTAAGACCAGAGGCATTTGGGGTGAAATTCAGGCAGAACGAATTTTACAGGATATGTTACTTCCAGAGCAGTATGATAAGAATGTTGCTACAAAAAGAAATAGCCAGGATAGGGTGGAGTTTGCGGTTAAACTTCCTGGTGCGAATGACGGAGAGAAGATATACTTGCCTATTGATGCAAAGTTTCCTCGTGAGGACTATGAGAAGCTCTGTGAAGCATCTGAACAAGGGGATAGAGATAGTATAACATCTCTTAGAAAGGCGCTAGCTAAGAGAGTAGAAGGTGAGGCTAAAGATATTAGGGATAAGTATATAGA
>CAVEGR010000036.1:0-2047 GCA_963615565.1 Phocaeicola massiliensis
GAGCAATCGGCTCATATCCGATCGGTCAGGGGATCGTGGCCCTTCGCCGCTAAATTAAAAATCCTTGGTTTTTGCCAAGGATTTTTTGCTATATATGCATGATTGCGAGAAAGATCGGGATAAAAGAGGTTCTCTGTGATTAAATTTAGCGTTCTGGGAAGTGGTAGCTGTGGGAACAGTTATGTGTTTTCGTGTGGCGCACATGCTATCATGGTTGATGCGGGGTACTCAGTGCGCAAGATTGAACAGCGCATGAATGATGTGGGCTTTGAGCTTTCTTGTGTAGAGGCGCTTCTTTTAACGCACATGCACCCAGATCACAACAGTGCAGCCGGCGTGTTTGCAAGAAAAACTGGCATGCCGGTTTATGTGAGTGAAAATGTGCTTCGTTATGCACATGTGGAGTATGACAAGATGGGATTGCCCCCAGATTGTAAAAAATCTTTTGAGCCGGGAAAAAGTTTTCAGATTGGTCCTTTTTGTATAAATGCATTTTATTCAAGCCATGATAGTGCAGGTAGTGTTGGCTTTGTTATTTCTTGTGAGAATAAGAAGATAGTTCTAATTACAGACACAGGATATTACACGGATGAAATGCAAAGTCATGCAGAAAATGCAGATTTGTTGTTTTTAGAATCAAACTATGATCCTCAGATGTTACGTACTGGTCCGTATCCTATATATTTAAAAAAGAGAATTGCAGGTGAGCGTGGCCATCTTTCCAATGATCAAGCCAGAGAGTTTCTGATTTCTTGCGGGTATGAAAAATCACATACACCTGTTTACTTGATACACATCTCAGATAGCAATAATACAGTTGAAAAAGTGGCCTCAATTATGTGTCCTTTCAATGCTTATGTCTGCCAACGTGGAGTGCAATATAGTGGTCAACTTACTTGACTAACAACTATTGGGTTTTTAATATCAAAACCCAAGGGGGTTTTGTTTGAACCAATAAGGTTTTCTCAAAAAGCCCTAAGGAGATTAAATTATGCAAACAGTTATCAGAAAATTGAAAGCTATGCAGCCAGGACCTACCCCTGTTGTAGCAGAAGGTTGGGTCAGAACCAAAAGAGACAGTAAGAATGTCTGCTTTATTGAAGTGAACGATGGAACATGCCTTAAGGGTCTTCAAGTCGTTGCTGATAAGGCTGTTTTTGATAATAATCTCCTCAATTCTCTTTCAACCGGATGCTCTGTTGTCTGCGAAGGCTTGATTGTTGCCTCTGAAGGTGGTGATCAAGCAGTAGAACTTAAAGCTTCTTCAATTAAACTTATAGGTGAAGCTCCTGCCGATTATCCTCTTCAAAAGAAGAGACATACTCTAGAATATCTTCGTGATATAGCACACCTTAGAGCCAGAACTAACACAATTGGTGCTGTTGCAAGAGTAAGAAGTAAAATGGCTTTTGCAGTTCATAAATTCTTCCAAGAGAACGATTTCTACTATGTTCATACTCCACTAATCACAGCAAGCGACTGTGAAGGTGCAGGCCAGATGTTCCAAGTAACAACACTTGATTTGAAAAATCCACCTCTTCTAGAAGATGGTAGCATTGATTACTCCAAGGACTTCTTTGGTAAGCACACAAGTCTTACTGTTAGTGGTCAGCTTGAGGGCGAAACTTATGCCACCGCACTTCGTAACATCTACACGTTTGGTCCCACCTTCCGTGCAGAAAACTCCAACACAAAGCGTCATCTTGCCGAGTTCTGGATGGTTGAGCCTGAGATGTCATTTTGTACTCTTGAAGGTGACATGGAAATAGCAGAAAGCTTCCTCAAATCAGTCTTCAGCTACGTCCTAGAAGAATGCGAGGAAGATATGGACTTCTTCTCCAAGTTTATTGAACCGGGTGTGAAAGACACAATCCGCCACGTGGTAGAAAGCCCATTTGCACACCTCACTTATACCAATGCCGTTAAAGAGCTTGAAAAGTATGCCGATAAATTTGAATTTAAACCTTACTGGGGTTGTGATCTTCAAACAGAGCATGAAAGATTCCTTACAGAGGAAATTTGCAAATGCCCTGTCATTGTTACAGAC
>CAVEGR010000037.1:0-3806 GCA_963615565.1 Phocaeicola massiliensis
TTGTACTGCAACCCAAATACCTGCGAATTACATTCTTGGTCTTTGGGCGAGCTACTGTGTTGTTTTATTGCTAAACTGAAACTCAGACTACACCAAAATTGAAAAAATCGGGCTTTTTCATGTAAAAATTACATGAAAATTAGAAAAATCGGGCTTTTTCATGTAAAAATTACATGAAAATTAAAAATTTGAGGCTATTTGGTGTAGTAATCGCACCTTAGGGGTAGTGTATGAAAAAAGTAGTTGTTGTTTTGGCGAATGGATTTGAAGAAATTGAGGCCTTAACTCCAATAGATATCTTAAGACGTGCAGGTCTTGATGTTACAGTCGCTGGTGTAGGTGGAACGTTAATCACAGGTGCTCACGGAGTTTCTGTGAAATGTGATGTTGAAATTTCAGATGTTGTTGCTAATTCAGATGATAGCAAATTTTCATGCATAGTTCTTCCCGGAGGAATGCCAGGGGCTACAAATTTGATAAACAGTGAAGCTGTTAGAAAACTTGTTATATCTATAAATATGACTGGTGGACTTGTATGTGCAATTTGTGCAAGTCCTGCAGTTGTACTTGCACCTCTTGGAATCTTGGAAGAGAAAAACGCTGTTTGCTATCCCGGGATGGAATCTAATGCCCCTTCAGTCAATTTTGTTAAAGGAGTTTCTGCTTTACAAGATGAAAATGTTATAACTGGTGCAGGCCCTGGTTGTGCAGCAGATTTCTCTTTTTTAATTGTAAAAGCTCTTGTTGGAGCTAATATTGTTAATAAACTTAAAGAAGCTATGGTTTATATTTCCTAATTAGGATGGGTTAAGATGGGTAAAATTGGCTTTGATAATGCTAAATATTTAAAAGAGCAAAATCAGTATATTCTTGAAAGAATGAAGAAGGTAGATGGTAAACTCTATCTTGAATGTGGAGGAAAACTCCTATTTGATTATCATGCAGCAAGGGTCCTTCCTGGCTTTGACATTGATGATAAGATGAAAGTTTTTCATTCTTTTAGAGATAAACTAGATGTCATTATCTGCATTCACTCAGGTGATATTGAACATAGAAAAATGCGTTCAGACTTTGGCATCTCTTATGACACAGATGTTTTTAAAATGATAGACGATTTTGCTTCTTGGGGTATTAAAGCCAATAAAGTTGTCATTACTCGCTACAAAGGAGAATCCAGTGCAAAAAACTTTGCAGACATGCTTCAGCGCCGGGGTGTAAACGTTTATTTTCACAAAGAAATTATGGGCTATCCAGAAAACGTTGACCTTGTTGTAAGCGATGAAGGTTATGGCGCTAACCAATATATCCCAACAGACAAGCCAGTAGTAATGGTTACAGCACCAGGCCCAGGAAGTGGCAAACTTGGAACCTGTCTTTCTCAAATGTATCATGACTACAAGAATAATAGAAAGAGTGGGTACTCCAAATTTGAGTCATTTCCAATTTGGAATCTTCCCATTGATCATCCGGTCAACATTGCCTACGAGGCTGCCACTGCCGATATTGGCGACTACAATCAGATAGATCACTTCTACGTGTCATCTACAGGCGAGATTGCAGTCAATTACAATAGAGACATGGAAGCTTTTCCCCTCCTAAAGCGCATACTGAACAAGATAACTGGTGGCTCGCTTGATTATAATTCACCAACCGATATGGGCGTAAACCGCCTTGGCTTTGGTATTTGTGATGACGCTGTTGTTCGTGAGGCTGCAAATCAAGAGATTATACGTCGATACTACAGATCTGCCTGCGAATATGCGCAAGGCATTGGTTCAAAAGAAACTGTCGCCCGTTGTGCATCAATCATGGATAGGGTAGGGCTCAAGTGTGAAGACCGATACACTGTTCCAGTTGCTCAAAAAGCTCTTGAAGATGCTATTACACGAGGTAAAGGTAAATATGGCATCACTTGTGCTGCAGCAATTCAACTTAACGATGGAAGATTCGTTACAGCTCATAATTCCACTTTTATGCATGCTTCAAGTGCACTAATTCTTAATTCATTAAAAGTTCTTGCAGAGATAGATAAGTCTATTGAGCTTATTCCCCACCAAATAGTTGATTCTGTCACAACTATGAAGCGAGATGTTCTAAAAGGGCGTGGCATTAGCCTCAACCTTGACGAAACTCTCATTTGTCTTGCTATGAGTGCTGCTATCAATGCCGATGCAAAAAAGGCACTTGATAAATTGCCACTGCTCTGTGGATGTGAATCCCACATGAGTCATATTCCATCTGCAGGTGATTCTTCAGGACTTAGGAAACTTGGGATTAATGTGACTAGCGAGCCAAGGTTTCCATCCTCCAACATGCGCAACTTCTAAATTTGTATGTCTTTGGGCGAGCTACGTTGTCACTTCAGGATGAGCCGTGCAGCAAAAGCACTGTCTCATCCTTCGTTTCTAGTATCTAATCCCAAATACATACAAATTACATTCTTTATTTTTGGGTGCATTACTGCGTCGCTGCATCATGGGCTGTATTAGTAATACTGTCCCATGATTTGCTTCTTGTACTGCAACCCAAATACCTGCGAATTACATTCTTGGTCTTTGGGCGAGCTACGTTGTCACTTCAGAATGAGTTTGTAGAGAAAATTATCGGTTTTGGGGATGTGCGTTGCGATGCGCTTTAGGCATGTTGAAGCGCTCGTGCGTGGATTTTTCCTCTGGCATGACCTGGATGTCGCCGGACTTGGTCAGTGCCCACTTGGTAATCATTGGACCCGCAATTTCGTAGATAAACACGGAAAAAAGAACAATATTTCTAATAAGTAGGCCATCGTTTGCACCTAGAGCCTCTGCTTGAATGCACATGCCAAGGGCAACTCCAGCTTGAGGAAGAAGGGTGTAGCCTAGGTATTTAACTACGTTGTCGTCGCAACCAGTGGCCTTGGCGCTTTCGCGTGCACCAAAGTATTTTCCTGCAGAGCGTGCAAGGATGTAGAGCACTCCAATGAGAATAACTACTGGGTTTTTGAAAACGCTGAGATTGAAGTCAGCACCACTGATGACAAAGAAGAGTGCAAATAATGGGGCGGTCCATTTGTCTGCTCTGGCCATGATATCGCCTGAACGTGGGCAGAGATTGCAAAGCATTGTGCCTAACATCATACATACCAACAGAGATGAGAACGATACCGTTACAGGTCCCACATTGAAGCTCATGGATGATAGTGCAATAGTCACTAAGACAAATGAAATTGTAAGTGAAAGTCTGTTTGAATTTGAGAAGAAAAGTTCTTCAAGCTTGGTTAGAATTATGCCCATAATTGAGCCAAGTAGTAGAGATGCAACAATTTCAATCAAAGGATTAACAATAATTGCAACAATGCTAACTGTATTTGTAATAAGAGTTTGTGCAATTCCAAAAGAAAGTGCAAATGCAACAAGACCAACAGCATCATCCAAAGCTACAACTGGAAGCAAAATATCTGTGAGTTTTCCTTTTGCTTTGTACTGTTTTACTACCATGAGTGTAGCTGCAGGAGCTGTTGCAGTGGCTATTGCTCCAAGAGTAATTGCAGCAGGAAGGCTTAAAGTTTTACCTCCTGTAATTAAGACAACTACAACTAGTACTATATCAACAACAATCATTGCAGTTACTGCTTGGACAATACCAATTACAGTGGCTTGCTTTCCAGTGCCTTCAAGATGTGAGAGTTTAAATTCGTTTCCAATGGAGAAAGCAATAAACCCAAGTGCAACACTGGATACTATATCTACTGCATCTACAGCTTCAAAAGAAGTAAAGCCTAAGCCTTCAATGCCAAGTCTACCAAGTCCATAAGGTCCAATACAAAG
>CAVEGR010000038.1:0-13846 GCA_963615565.1 Phocaeicola massiliensis
ATAGAAAGGAATAAGATAAGAAATATTCAAGCATTCAAAGAAACCTATAATTTTCTATGCTCAAATATTGGAAGTCTTGTGAGTGCTAAGAAGATAACTGACACTCTCAAAACTAATGCATTTAAAACTATTACTGCAGATACCATTGGAAACTACCTAGAATGGCTATGCCAAGCTTTTTTATTTACGAAGGTGTATCGTTATGACATTAAGGGAAAGAGTTATCTGAAAACACTCAATAAGTATTATGCAACTGATATGGGTCTTAGAAACACTAAACTTAACTTTAGACAAATAGAACCTTCTCATGCACTTGAGAATATAATTTTTATTGAACTTTTACGCCGTGGTTATAGGGTAGATATAGGAAAAAACAGAGAAAAGGAAATTGACTTTGTTGCAACTGATAATGAGGAAACTTTCTATATTCAAGTTGCATATAGCATTCTAGACAGTAACAAAAAGGAGCAAGAATTAAACTCATTTAAAGACATTGATGACGGGTATAGAAAAATAATCATCACTATGGATAATGACCCGTTCACACATCTTGAAAAGGGTTATAAAAAAATTAATGCCATAGACTTTCTTCTTGATGAAGTGAATATATAGAAGATTTTTTTGCAAAAACCTCAGAGGTTTGCAATATTCTCATCATCAAAATAATTGCTTAAAAAATCAAGAATTAGTGCTACGCCAGTCTTTAAGCTAGCAACATCAAGCCACTCTTCTCTTGTGTGACAGCCTCCGCCTTCTGCTCCTGTTATACAAATTGCAGGAATTCCTTTTGAAAGCGGAATATTTGCATCTGTTGAGCTTGGAGCAAAGATAGGATCTCTTCCAGTAATTTCTTTAATTGAGCTAGTAATCATGCTCACTAATTCTTTAGCCTCTTTAGTTTCTGGTTCTATTCCTACAGGTCTATCGCCAATTCTTTCAACTTTAATATCAAGCCCCATGGCTCTGTAAGCTTCAATGACAGCGTTGAACATGGTTTGCATCTTCTCAAGGCATATTGCGTTTGAAGATCTATATTCGTAAAGCATGTTTGCTTCTTGAGCAATTGTGTTTACAGATGTTCCTCCCTCAATAGTTCCAACGTTGTAGGTTGTCTTGCTATTGCCTTCAACAGGAACTTTTACGGAATATAGTGTTGTTATAATATTTGAAAGATAGGCAATTGCATTTTTGTTACCAAACTTAACATAAGAGTGTCCTCCTTCTGTTTTGACAGTAACTTTGTATCTGTGAGAACCCACTCCTTCAGTGACAATCTTGTCAAAGCTAGTTCCATCTACTGTAATGAAGTGCTTAATTCTATTTCCATAAGTTTTAATGATTTCGCGACTACCTTTTAAGTTCCCAAGACCTTCCTCACAGGAGTTTGCAACAAAAAGGATACCATATTTTGTAGGAATGTTGTTTTGCATTATATAGCGAGCTGCAATAACCATTGAAGCTAAATTACCTGTGTCATCAGTAACCCCTGGGGAGAAGAATTTACCATCTTCTTCTGTAAATGGCATTGGTTCTAAATCAGGGAAAACTGTATCCAAGTGAGCCATTATTACAATCAAAGGGGCAGATTCGTCATTTACGTTATAAGAGCAAATGACGTTCTTTACTTTATCTATGGATACATTTTTTCCACCATTAGCCTTAAACCAGGCCATCATATATTCATCTCGCTTATCTTCAAGTCCAGATGGTGCTGGAATTGCACAAAGTTCGCGAACAAACTGTTTTGCTAATTCATGGGATTCTTCTATATAGGATTTCATTTCTTCTGTAAGCATAGAAAGTCTCCTTTTCTTTTGTTGAGGATTTTAGACAACAAATTAGAAACTGGCAAGATAGGTGTTTCATGTATCGTGGCGAAGGATGTCAAGGTATTGTGCGTAGGAGTAGATGGTTGCTTTGCCGGATTTGGAAGTCCGTTGTAGAATTTTCTCGTTGCAAAGGGTGTTAACGGCTTTTGCGACAGTATTGTATGACAGGTTCAAGGCCTTGGCAGTCTTTTGTGTGTCTATAATTGGACTGGTTTCAATGTAGGAGAATACTTTGAGTACGTTTGTTCTCTGCCTTGTTGGCATGACGTTTAGCTTTGCGAGATTTTCATTATGAAGCTTTGTGAGAAAATCTATGGTTTGGATTGCATCTGCTGCAGATTCATACAATGCACATAGGAAAAACTTAATCCACTGTTCATATACTTCTCCAAATCAGACATAGCTTGTTGCCTTTATGTAGTTCACAACACCTGTGACATCACTGTTTGTGTTGTTGCCTATGTTTGGATCTAGAACATCCTCCTTAAGAGTTGGCTTTTGTCTAATGAAATTTCTTTAAAAACAAAAAACTCTACAGAAACGGAATATTTTAGGTTAGCAAGGATTTTACCTGATTTTTCAACGAAACTTTACCTGATTGAGAGATTGTGAGCGACTTTATTAAGATAGTAGTAAGCTTCAAGCAAAAATGAATAAAAACTTGACACATACACCTCAGCGTGTTTTAATCAAAGCGTCAACAAATGTATAAAAAGTGACAATTTCTCGGGAGGACGGGTTATGAGTGATGTTTTGAACACAATCAAAGCAGGAAAAGTTATTGCAATTGTTAGAGGTATTTCTAGTTTAGATATTGTTAATCTTGCAACTGCTATAAAAAAAGGTGGAATTAACTGTATTGAGATTACCCTTGATCAATCATCAGAGAAGGGGATTGAGGATTCACTAAAGGGGATTAAAGAGCTTTCTTCTGTTGAAGGTATTTGTGTTGGTGCTGGTACCGTAATGACAGTTGATCAGGTCCATCAAGCTGTTGAAGCAGGTGCTGAGTATATTATTTCGCCAAATGTTGATGAAGAAGTTATCAAAGAGACAAAAAAACTTGGAAAAGTTTCTATTCCTGGTGCAATGACTCCAACTGAGGTTGCTTATGCTTATAAATGTGGAGCTGACATTGTTAAGTTGTTCCCTGCTGGAGTTCTTGGCGTTTCCTATATTAAGGCACTTCGTGCTCCTTTAAAGCATATTCCAATGACAGCTGTTGGAAGTGTGAACCCTGCTAACTGTAAGAGTTTTATTGATGTTGGCTGTATTGGAATTGGTGTTGGTGGAAATCTTGTTAGTAAGGCTTTGGTTGAGGCTGGTAAGTTTGATGAAATCACGGCTGTCGCTCAGGAATACGTTAAAGCATTGGAAGGTTGATGTGAAAAAATTACTTGTTACTTCTAGATCATTTGGCAAAACCTCTGATGTTTCTATCAATATGTTAAAAGAACAGGGTTGGCAGATTGATTACATGACTACCAACTTTGATCAAACTAAGTTTGAGCAGGAAATGCCAAACTATCAAGCTTTAATCATTGGCGCACATCCATTTCCTTCTGAGCTTTTTGATTCTTGTCCAAACTTGCAAATAATTTGTAAGCATGGAGTTGGATTGGACAATATTCCATTACAGGTTGCAAAAGAGCACAATGTTATTGTTACAAATGCACCAAATACCAATTCTGATGCCGTTGCTGATTTTACTGTCTTAATGATGCTTGCTTGTGCAAGAAATTTTGTTTATTCAGTTGACGCTTTGAGAGAGAGAAACTTTGTGGCAAAGATTGGGGTTGATGTTTGTAATAAAAAACTGGGTCTACTTGGGTTTGGTCATATTGCAAAGAAGGTTGCACAGAGGGCTCATGGATTTAATATGGAGATATCGGCTTATGATCCATATGTCAGTCAGGTTTCAGATGAGTTGAATTATGTAAAGCTAGTTTCCTATGAAGATGTTCTCAAAAATAGCGATTTTATTTGCGTGCATCTTCCTTTGACGGATGAGACTAGGGGCATGATTGGCGCTGAACAGTTTAAACTCATGAAGCCTACTTCTAGGTTGATTGATACTGCTCGGGGAGGGCTTGTTGACGAAAAAGCTTTGTATGAGGCTGTAAAGAATGGAGTTATTGCAGGAGCCGGTTTGGATGTTACACTTTCAGAACCAATTGAGGCAGATAACCCACTTCTCACACTTTCACAAGTTATTATCACAAATCATGTTGCGTCATACTCTAAAGAAGCTTTGGATGCAATTAGCATTATATGTGCGGGCAATGTGATTAAGGCAAGTGAAGGCAAAGAAGTACTGAACAGAGTTGTTTAGAGGATTTACTGAGGTTTTGCAACAACCGCTACTAAATAATTAGTTTGCTATTACAAGACGTATTCCCAATCCACGGAATGCGTCTTTGTATTTCTCGCTAATATCACTATCAGTTACAACTACGTCAATTTTGTCCCAGTTGGAGGTAACTACCAATTTTCTGTTGTCAAATTTACTGCTGTCTGTGACCAAAATAACTTCTTTTGCCCTGCTAATTATTTTTGCTGTTAAAGAAGATGCAGGGACACAGAAATTAGAAATACCATTGCTTATGTCTGCTCCTGCAGTTCCAATTATTGCTTTATCAAAGAAATAGCTTTCTAAGGCTTTTTCTGGAATTGCTCCAAGAAAAGATTGTTGTGATTGAAGTAACTCTCCTCCAAGGCAGGTGACAGAAATTGTTGGTTCTGGAGTATTACTAAATTCGTTCAAAATTGTGAGATTGCTTGTTACAACCAAAAGATTCTTTTTGCCATGAAGATTTTTTGCAACTTCTTGAGTTGTGGTTCCAATGTCCATGACAATACATTCGCCATCTGAGATTAGGTTAGCAGCCTCTCTACCTATTGCCTTCTTTTTTGAGGCATTGGTATCTGAACGCATTGAATATGATGCCAGTTGAGTGTCATTAACCGCAACAGCGCCACCATAAACCCTGTGAAGCAACTTTTGATTTTCCATTTCCGTTAAATCTCTTCTTATTGTGGCAACAGAGGCACCAAATTTTTCAACGAGTTCACTTATATTTACTGTTTTTTGTTCTTTTAAAAGATCCAAAATTCTGTTACGTCTTTCCGAGCTGAGCATTTTAAATTCCTTTTAGTGTTTTTCTTGCAACAAAAAGTATTATAACAGAGGTTGTGAAAATTTTCATTATTTTTATTTTCTATTGCTAAAATGTTTCTTACATCTTGCACAATATGTAATTTATTTTGTTAAATTTGATACTGACTTTGGCTTAAGTCCATCAGGAATAGGACAAATATAGCCTTTTTCTTTTTTTTGCTTAAATTCTTCTTTTGCTTTACAAATAATTGAAGGATCCTCAATCATTCTCACTGCAGTTTGTGCAAGTACTTTGGCACACCAAAGAGCGTTGTCAACGGCATAATTTGTTTTTCCTTGTGCCGTTGCTTGCCAGCTGTGTCCTAAAGTCCCTTTTACCCAAGTAGCTCCGAGAATTTGTGCTGTAGGACATATCCATGAAACATCTCCAACATCTGTAGATCCTGTGCTCAAAGCTGCATTAGGTTCATAAGGAAGCATTTCAGTCATTAGTGGATTTTTTGTGTCTGCATCTGGAGACATGGAAAGTGTTTCTGCAAGTTCTTGGGCAAACTTATATTCTTTTTCAGATGCAACTGGGAGTTTTGTATTTTCTGCAATTTCTTGTATTAGACGTTGCATTGTGTCATTCATTATAAGGTTGGAGCAGCCTTTTATAAAATCATGGCTTGCCGTTGTTCCTGTCATTAAGGCTGCACCTTCTGCAATGTTATTTATTCTTTCATATATAGGTATAAGCTGTTCTGCTTTAGGGGCTCTTATAAGATAAAGCACTTCTGCATGAGGTTGCACAACATTAGGAGAAATTCCACCGGTGTCTACAATTGCATAGTGGACTCTTGCTTCTGGAATAATATGTTCGCGTAGATAGTTTACTCCAACGTCCATGAGTTCCACTGCATCTAAGGCAGACCTACCTAAATGAGGGAAGGCGGCAGCGTGAGCCGCAATTCCATCAAACTTGTAAAGAATCTGATAATTTGCAAGAGAACTATACGTTCTTACTTTGCATTTTGCACTCGGATGCCAAGATAAGGCAAAGTCAAGTTTATCAAAAACTCCATGCTTTGCCATAAAAGCTTTTCCTGAGCCGCCTTCCTCTGCAGGACATCCATAGAATATTACAGTTCCTTCTTTCTTTGTTGTCTCTAAGTATTGTTTTATTGCTAAAGCAGTTGCCAAAGATCCTATGCAAAGTAAATTATGTCCACATCCGTGGCCATTAGGTTTTTCATCTGAGGTTTTTGTTGGACAATTAGCTACTTGTCCAAGCCCAGAAAGAGCATCAAACTCTCCAAGAATACCTATTACAGGATATCCTTTTCCAAAAGTTCCACTAAATGCTGTTTTGATTTCTGCAAGGTTTGTTTCTACTTTAAATTCATATTTCTTTAAAGCATTGATAACGCATTCAGCCGATTTATATTCTTCAAAGATGAGTTCTGGGTTGTCCCAAATATAGTCAGATATAGCTTTGAGCTCATCCCTTTTTTCATCAATTATGTTCAGGTAATTTGCCATATTTACTCCACAGTAAGCTTTTTTTCTATGATAGCAGAAAAATAGTGCTTTGCAAGCGAATATGAGCGACTTTGTTGAACTTTCATTCATTGTTTGTCTATATTGTTGCTTTTTATTTTGCAAAAACCTCTTTGTTTTGATACAATCGCTCACAACAAGAGGTTCGCTAGGAGATTTCATTATGATTGATATCACAAAATCAATGACAGAACGCATGAGCTTATCTGCCATCAGAAAATATAACACTGAGAACACCAAGTACAGCTATAGAATGTCAATTCTTCTTGAAGCGTTGTACAAGGCTTCTCAACTCCTTAAGAACAATGAAATCTATAATTATGTAAGTAAGATGCTTAATTATTATATCCCAGAAGATGGTGTGATAAGTACTTATAATATTGACGAATATAGTATGGACCAGGTTCGTATGGGAAATTTGATTATTGAATTTTATAATACAACTGGTCAAAAGAAATTTAAAACTGCATTAGATTTGTTTTATAAACAATTACAAACTCAACCTAGAACGTTATCTGGTGGATTTTGGCATAAAAAGAAACATGAGAACCAGATGTGGCTTGATGGACTTTATATGCAAGCGCCTTTTTATGTTAAGTACACAATGGAATTTGGTGGACTTAAAGAGTGTTTAGATGATGTTGTTCATCAATTTGAGCTCGTTTATGAAAAGACAAGAGATGAGAAAACAGGTTTGCTTTATCATGGCTGGGATGAGTCTTGTCTTAGTCCTTGGTGCAATCCCAAAACGGGTAGAAGCCCAGAAGTTTGGGCACGTGCACTTGGCTGGTTTGTTATAGCTTTAGCTGATTTACTTGAAATTATCCCTAAAGAATATAAAGAGTATCGGGATAGATTACTTAAATTGGCCTTAGAGCTGGCTCCCGTAGTGCTGCGTTATCAAGATGCAGAAAGCGGGATGTGGTGGCAGGTGATGGATAAGCCTGCTGTGGGTGCAAATTACTTGGAGACATCGGCTACGTCCATGTTTATTTATTTCTTTTTAAAGATGCATAGATTAGGTTTTTTGGATGATTCTTACAGCGTGTGTGCAAAAAAAGCTTTTGATGGGATGTGCGCGCGAGATTTAACCTGCGACCCAAACGGAGAGTTGCATTTACATGATACTTGTAAGACTGCATGTCTTGGAAGTGCTAAGGATAAAGAGCCCGTTAGAAGTGCAAGCTTTGAGTATTATACGGAGTACGAGCCTAGAGTTACGGATAATTTACATGGGATTGCAATGTTTATATGGGCTTCGATTGAATTGGAGTTTGCTGATAAGTTAAGCTAAAGGAGGAATTGTTATGAAGCTTACATTTTTGGGTGCTGGAAGTTCTGTTTTCTTACGTAACGTTATAGGTGATTGTATGCTCACTCCCGGATTGGAGCACATGGAGTATGCACTATATGATATAGATAGAGAGCGCTTGAATGATTCTTTTGCAATTTGTTCTGTGTTGAATAAAAACTTAAATGAAAATAAAGCAACAATTAAAGCTTATTGTGGCTTATCAGAGCTGGATGAGGCTTTAAGAGGTGCTGATTTTGTCTGTAATGCTATTCAGGTTGGAGGGTATGATCCAGCAACAAAAGCCGATTTTGATATTTGTAATAAGCATGGTTTAAAGATGACTATTGGCGATACTCTTGGTCCTGCGGGTATATTCCGTGCACTTAGAACTATTCCTGTTTTGGAGACTTTTACTCAAAGCATGGAGAAGAATTGTCCAAAGGCTTTGTTTTGTAATTACACTAATCCAATGGCTATTCTTTCTGGTTATATGCAACGTTACACACCAATTAAGACAGTTGGTCTTTGCCATAGTGTTCAGCGGGTTGTGTCGAGTTTACTTAAAGGATTAGACCGTCCTGTAAAAGGTAAGATTACATATAAAGTTGCTGGCATTAATCACATGGGATGGTTACTAGATGTAAGAGAAGATGGTGTAGATATCTATCCAGAAATCAAGAAACTCTCTTTGGAAAGAGCTCCAGCTAACGATTTAGTTAGGCATAAAATAATGCAGTGCTTTGGCTATTATATAACTGAATCAAGTGAACATCTTTCTGAATACCTCCCATACTTTATTAAAAAAAGCTATCCTGAATTTATAGAAAATTATAACATTCCGTTAGATGAGTATCCTCGGAGATGTCTTAAGAACATTGAAAAGTGGGCTAATATGCGCAAGGAATTGGTTGAAAATCCAAATCTTACTCACGAGATGTCAAACGAGTATGTTTCTTCAATTATTAAGGCTGTAACAACTGACGTTCCTTATGAGTTTAATGGTAATGTTATTAATAACGGTTCAATTAAGAATTTGCCAGATGATGCTTGTGTTGAGGTTCCTTGTATAGCAGATGCATATGGAATAACTCCAACAATTGTTGGCTCTCTTCCAGAGCAATGTGCTGCATTAAATAGAACGAATATTAACGTTCAATTAATGGCAATTCAGGCTGCCCATTCAAGAAGTAAAGAGGATGTTTATAGATCTGCTATGTTGGATCCTCATACTGCAAGTGAATTAAGTTTAGATGAAATAAAAGCACTTTGCGATGATTTGTTTGAAGCTCATAAGCAGTGGATGGGTGAGTATAGGTAAACGTTCAAATCTTTACAAAAGTTTTACATAATTCAACGTGTATGACTTGACAATAAGGGATATTATACTGTTTAGATAAGCGAAAATGAGCGAGTTTGTGTAAATTCAAACAAAAACGAATAAAAACTTGACATATTCGCAATCACATGTTTAACTATCCCCTAGGGAGGCTCTATATATGCATAACAAACTAGTTGTTATATCCATGGACGCTATGGTTCAGCAGGACTTGGAGGTCATGAAAGATATGCCTGCTGTTCATTACATAATGGAACATGGCTCATATGTAAAAGACTTCAGAAGCATTTATCCCACTGTAACCTATCCTTGTCACACCACAATGTCTACAGGCTGTTATCCTTGTAAACATGGAATTACAAGTAATGAGCAAATAGTTCTTGAAAAAGGAAAGAATCCAACTACAAAGTGGCACAGATTTCACAAAGATGTAAAGTGTGAAGATATAATTGATGTATGCAAAAAGGCTGGGTATACAACATCTATTGTTGGTTGGCCT
Organism: Phocaeicola massiliensis; assembly: GCA_963615565.1. Taxonomy (GTDB): domain Bacteria; phylum Spirochaetota; class Spirochaetia; order Sphaerochaetales; family Sphaerochaetaceae; genus UBA9732. The sequence continues at coordinate 9,616 of CAVEGR010000038.1, forward strand.
ATTTCAGGTAAGCACCCAAATGCTGATTATCTAGTAAATGAGACATGGCCGGAAAATAAAGAAGAGGATGCACCTGAAGACTGGGAGAAGGCATATCTAGCATCTGGAACTCCCAAGTGGCTTTATGACGAAATTGTTAGGGATAAAATATGGATGCGACGTGGAAGAAAGCAACCAAGTAGTAGTTATTTTCTTGTAAGAATTGCCTGCGATATAATTAGAAAGTACACCCCAGATATAATGATTATCCATGTTGGAAATCTTGATCATTTTAGACACACAACAGGAGTTTTTTCTGCTACAACAAAGAGAAGCCTTTCAGATACAGATTCAATGATTCGTATGCTTTTTGATGCAACAAAAGATGCTGGTACTTTTGAGCATACAAATTTTGTTGTTACTTCAGATCATGGGCAAATGACTTGCTCAAGAATGGCATATCCTAACGTTCTTCTAAAAGAAAAAGGCTTTATTTCTACAGATAAAGATGGAAATATCACAGATTGGAAGGCGCTTGTCTTGGGAGATGGCATGAGTGCTCCTGTTTATGTTAAAGACCAAAAATGCAAGAATGAGTTGTATAAGGTTTTAACAGAAGCAGCAGAATCTAACATGCATGGTTTTGAGAAAGTCTATACCGTTCAAGAAACCTATGATTCAGAAAAACTGTCAGGAGCTTTTGACTTCTTCCTTGAAACAGATGGATATACCAAATTTGGATTTAATTGGAACTGTAAAGAGATTGAGTCTTTCCCTATGGGCTTATATGAGGCAGAGAAGGGAGGTCATGGCTTTCATCCAAACAAAGGGCCTAGACCGGTGTTTCTTGCAGTAGGGCCCGATATTTATGAAAAAAAGGTTATTGCGCACGCAACGCTTGTTGATGGTGCTCCAACATATGCAAAAATCATGGGAGTTTCATTGGATAATGCAGATGGAAACTCTATTGATATAGTAAAAAAGGAGAGATGAGATGGGTCAAATTGTATTTAAGAACATCTGCAAATCTTTTGGTGAAACAAAAGTTATTGAAAATTTGAACTTAGAGATTGAGGATGGAAAATTTACCGTTCTAATTGGTTCTTCAGGTTGTGGAAAAACAACTTTATTAAGAATTATTGCTGGTATTGGTCCAGCTACTTCTGGTGAAATTTACATTGATGGTAAGGAAGTTTCCCAGGTTGCTCCTGCAAAACGAGATATTGCAATGGTTTTCCAGAACTATGCCATATATCCAACAATGACGGTTAGACAGAACATTGAATTTGGTTTGAAGAACAGAAAAGTTCCAAAAGAAGAAAGAGATAGACTTATCAAAGAATGCGCAGAAACTGTTGATATGACTCCTTATCTTGATCGTAAGCCTAACGAGCTTTCTGGTGGTCAACGCCAGAGAATTGCACTGGCTCGCGCAATGGTAAAGAAACCAGCTGTATTCTTAATGGATGAACCATTGTCAAACCTTGATGCAAAGCTCAGAGCTGCAATGAGAGTTGAACTTAAGGAACTTCATAAGAGACTTGGCTCCACTTTTGTGTATGTTACACATGACCAGATTGAAGCTATGTCTATGGCAGATACTATTGTTCTTATGGAAAAAGGGGTTATTCAGCAAATTGGTACTCCAGAAGATTTGTATTACAATCCAGCAAATGTCTTTACAGCTAGATTTATTGGAACCCCGCCAATGAATATTTTGGAGCTTGGTGTTGATGGAAACAAGCTTGGTTTCCGGCCAGAATGTATTAGGCTTACAAAAGACAAGCCTGCTGACAGATGTTTTGCTATGAAAGGGACAATTGTCACACGCGAAATGTTAGGTGATGACACTCAGTATAAGATTTCAGATGGCAACGTTTCTGTTATGGTAAAAATCCCTGAGCATAATTTTAAGGTTGATGAAGAGGTTTGGGTCTCTGTTGTCCCTGAAAATATGTATTTCTTTGGCTCTGATGAATTGAGAATTAACAAGGAAGATTCAAGATTTCAAAAGTGTTTTGAAGTCACTTGTGGAGGAGCTAGATGAAAGATCTTTCCAAAACTGTTAAGCCTTTAAACATAGTGACTTGGCTTGGAATAGTCTTATTTCTTGCTGGTTTTTATGGTTTGAAAATCAAGACTGCAAATGCTCCAGTTCCTGAAAATGCATTTACTTCTGCCATTATTAATGGTAGATATGCCTTTATTGGTTTAGGGATTGTGATATTTTTTGTTTCAATCTTTTATGGAAACATTGCATTTAATGGAAGATTTAGATGGGGAGATTTTCTACCTTATCTGTTCATTCTTCCAGCAATTGTTTTTCTTGCAATTTTTGTGGTCTATCCTTTGATTAACCTTATATATTTGAGTTTATTTAAGGGTAGTATTTTAAATTCAACAAAAAAGTTTGTAGGTCTTCAGAATTTTAGAAATCTTAAAACGGATGTAAATTTCTGGGCATCAATTAAAAATACTCTAATTTATACTGCCTCAATAGTTGTAATTGAGCTTTCTCTTGCTGTTCTTTTTGCTCTTTGGGTGTTTAAAGACAACAAAGTAAACCGTTTTATGCAGATTTCCATCTATGCACCACACTTGATTGCATCAATATCCGTTGCATTTGTTTTTAGCTGGATGTTTAACTCTCATTCCTATGGAGCTTTCAATACTTTGCTAGGAGTTTTTGGAATTGCCCCAGTTGAATGGTTGGATTCATCAAAGACTGCTTTAGGCTGTATTATTTTTGTTAGTGTTTGGAAGAATGTTGGATACCGTGCAATTATTATTTTGTCTGCAATGAAGGCTATCCCTTCTGAAATTTATGAAGCAGCAGAACTTGATGGCTCAACATCTTCTAGGACCTTTTTCAAGATAACTTTACCTATGTTAACACCTCAATTGTTCTTCCTTTTAATTACAACCACAATAGGCTCTTTCAAGGTTTTTGATGTTGTTAATATTATGACAGATGGTGGTCCTGGAACTTCAACAGAAGTAATTACGAGATACATATATCATCTTACGAATGTTACTAATAATACAATTGGTGATTCTGCAGCCGTTAGTATTGTGTTTGTCATTATTCTTGGTTTCTTGTCAATCTTCTATTTCCGTATGCTTGATAGGAAAGTTCATTACGAATAGAAAGGGGGGGGTATAGAAATGACAGATTTTCAAAAAGCACGAACACGTCAGATTATTTCTAGTGTGATAAAAGTAATATTTACACTTATCTTCCTTTTTCCTTTTTGGGTTTTAATTACAACGTCATTTAAAACTCAAACGGAGACTATGGCGAATTCATACTCTCTTTTCCCAAAAACTTGGACACTAGCAGGGTATAAGTATTTTCTTGTTGATTTAAACCTAAATATTTGGTTGTATCTGAAAAATACTATTGTTGTAACTGTAAGTGTAATTATTCTGCAGCTAATAGTTGCTATTCCTGCTGGTTATGCTTTTGCAAAGCATGAGTTTTATTTTAAGGGTTCTTTCTTTGCAATTGTTCTTTCTTCTCTCATGATGCCTAGTCAGGTAACTTTTATTACCACTTATATGGTAATGGCAAAGGCAAAACTGATTAATACTCTTTGGCCTCAGATTTTACCTTTTGGAGCATACGCGTTTGGTATTTTCTTACTACGTCAAAACTTCAAACAAGTATCAAACGAGATTATTGAAAGTGCAAGACTTGATGGAGCTAGTGAGATGAAGCTACTTGCTTCAATTCTAGTTCCAATGATGAAAGCAACGTTGGTAACTCTTGCTTTGTTCTCGTTTGTTAGCCATTGGAATTCTTATTTCTGGCCTTTGGTAATAACCCAAAGTGATAAGGTGAGACCACTTTCTATCTTTGTTAAGCAGGTTTCTACAATGACTCCTGACGGTGAAGGCGTTAGATGGAATGCAGTTATGGCTGCAAACCTTGTTTTTATTGCTCCAATAATGATTGTCTATATTATTGCCAATAAAAATATTGTTAAGACCTATGGTTATAAGGGTGTGAAATAACAGCTTTGCTGTTGAAGTATAATAAGGGGGCTTTTATGAAAAAAAGTTTAATCTTAGTTCTTGTCGCTCTTCTTTCTTTTTTTGCTGTTTATGCAAATGGTGCTTCTGAATCAACTTCTTCTAAAGCAAAAGAAAAAGAGCCAATTGTTGTTAATTTCTGGCATGGTTTAAACGCTGGAACAAACCAAAATGCTCTTAATGAGATTATTGAAGATTTCAACAATACAATTGGTAAAGA
>CAVEGR010000038.1:13856-29820 GCA_963615565.1 Phocaeicola massiliensis
GGGTATTGTTGTTGTAGGAACTTATCAGGGTGGCTATGGAGATATTAAAACAAAAGTTTTAGCATCATTGGCTGCTGGTGAAGAAGTTGCTCAGATTATTCAAGGAGAAAGATCAAACAATATTCCTGTATACTGGGAAGAAGGTATTCTTTGTGATATGACAGAGTACATAAAGAATTCTGATGTTATTGATATGGACAATTTTGTTGATGCATTAACAGGTTTTTCATATTCACCAGACGGAGAAATCATTTCTCTTCCATTTATTAGAACAACCTTCAATCTTTTCTATAACAAAGATTTGTTTACAGCTGCAGGATATCCAGAACCACAGAGTTGGGAGGAAGTAGAAGCTGCAGCAAAAGCTATCACTAAGGTTGCTGATAATGGTGAAGTACTTGTTTCTGGTTTGTGTTTCCATCATGATTTTTCCATAGAATATCCTATTTGTGCTGAAATTGGTTCTGAAATTCTTGCGGATGGCGGGACAAATCCAGTTATGTTGACGGATGGTTCTATGTTGGAGCTCCTTACATGGTGGAAGAGAGGTATTGACGAAGGCTGGATTTCAAAGTATCCAACATCAAATGGTTCTTCTGTTATGTCTTCTGATTTGTTCAATGGACGTATTGGAGCTTTCTTTAATTCTGCCGCTAACACAGGTGCTTATGTTCAAGCAGCAAAGGAACTTGGTTTTAACTTAGGTGTTGTTTCTTTCCCTGCTTGGTACAATGGAGTTAGAAAGGTTCCTCTTAGTGGTACAAACATTGCAATGGTTGCAGCTTCAAATTCTCAAGAGAAACTGGATGCAGCATGGAGATTTATTGAGTTCCTTGAATCAGACGAACAGGTTATAAAGATTGCAAAGGCTTCTGGTTGTGTTCTCTCTACAAAGTCAGCAGCTGCAAGTGATGAAATGCAGGCATATTGGGCAGAAAACCCAGAGTATAAGGTAGCTTATGACGGAGTTTTAAATTATGGTTGTGAACTTCCATTCTCACTTTATAAACCAAACCTTCCTGGCTGCATAAAAGGACCTCTTTCTTCTCTTATTCTTGAAGGAAAAGGAACTCCAGAGTCTGCAGTAGCTCAAATGGTTGAGAATGCATCTAAGCAATTCCCTAAAGTTGATAGATAAGAGAATTATCTAATATAATTAAACTGCACCCTAGGGTGCAGTTTAATTTTAAAGAGGCAATAATGGCTAATAATGGCGAAAAAGTGACTCGTTCACCTTGGTTATATGATGTGAAACCTTTTAACATTGTAGACAATGTCTATTATGTTGGAAATAAATCTGTATCATCACATTTGTTTGATACTGGAGAAGGACTTCTTCTGTTGGATACAGGTTACTTGCAGACTTCTTATTTGCTTTTAGAATCTATAAGAGAACTTGGTTTTGATCCAAAAAATATTAAATGGATTCTTCATTCTCATTGTCATTATGATCATTTTGGAGCAACCAGACTTATAGTTGAGAAATATGGTGCAAAAACCTATATGCCTGCAGTAGATATTCCATATCTTGCTGAAACTCCAATCTTAAATTTAACAACAAGAGCAGGTTATAACTATGAACCTCCATATGACACATATTTTGATGTAGATGTTCCTGTAAATGATGGAGATATATTAACTTTTGGAAACACAACAGTTAAAGCTGTAGCTGCCCCAGGGCATACTCCTGGAACTATGGCGTATTTCTTCACATTGCCAAGTGGCTTAATTGCAGCAATGCATGGGGGGTTGGGCCTAAATACACTAAAGAGTAATTTCCTCAATGAATTAAACTTAGATCCTAAATGCAGGATTGACTATGAAAATACTCTAAAGAAACTTAGAGGCCTTCATGTGGATGTTGTACTTGGCAATCATCCTGGACAGTCAGAGACTTTTGAAAAAGAAGCTTTAGTTGGAAAAGTTGAGGACAATCCTTTTATTGATAAGACCTACTGGGATAAGATGTTGGATTTACGTCTTGAAAAGTACTATGAAATGATTGCTTCAGATCCTATTTAAGGACAATTTCTTAAAAAAGGGAAAACGCTACAGAGGTTTATGTTAAAACCTCAAAGCAGCGTTCCCTAAAATGACTCAAATTAGTGTTTCTGTTGAGTGGGTCCGTAATTTGCTGCCCCGTTATAAGGTACATCTTCTGGTTTAGGAAGAACAATTGGCTTAGTTAAGTCTCTTTGATAAAGTCTCAAATGTTCGCCGTGAGGTAGAATGTCAATCACATCGCAACCTCGCCAAATAACTTGATAATCTCGTCCTGCAACATGCTCTTTCTTCATTGTAGTACGTATTGGATGACGAATTTCTAAGGTATCACCCTCTTGAAGAGAATCAAGACCAAAAAGATCTCCCTTGTGTGTTCCTTCAACGAGCTTACCATTTAAATACAATTTTACATGCTTGCCCATCCAAGAATATAAACGGAAGAAAACACCACTTGCCTTTTTAAGTGTAATAGACATTTTCCCATGCTCTGGATATTCCATTGAAAGCTTGAAGCAATCAGTCTCCTTATCTAGAGGAATGTTCACACATAAGGCACTATCTTCTTGTGTTACAGCAATATCCCAAACCAACTTAAGTGCCGTAGGAGCCGTGCCAACACAGCATCCTGCAATAGAGCGGAACTTGCTTAATGAAATACTATTAGGTAAAGATCCACCGGTAAAGCCACCAATAATACGCTTATCTATATTGTGATAAGTGATGCCATTGGAATCTGGAAGAGAATTGTCTACTACCACGTATGTTGCAGATGTAATCTGATTTTCAACCAATTGGTTTCTTGCAAAAAGGTTTATATCGTTCCAGTATTCGGAATACCTTGCTTGAATTAACTCCCAAGCACAACAAATCATATCCTTAATACAACAAGATTCACAATGCTCTTCATCCATAGGATGCCATTGAGCATATTCAGGAACCCAGCCAAAGGAGGATGAAATGGAGCGAATATAATCGTAAATACCTTTTCCTGCAACAAGATAGCTCTTGTCTCCAGTGACTATGCTTAAACGAACCAATCCCGTAGCTACCCAACCGGCAGAATGGACATGTCCAAAAAATTCGTATTTATAATTGAAGTACCTAGATACTCCTAAAAGAAAATTTGCTAGACCTTTGGCTAAATCCAAAGCTACTTCATCACCTTTGATTTCATAACGTTCAACTAATGCTCTTAACATAATAGCGTTACGAATAGCTTGTTCCCCTCTGCCTGTATGGCGAGTGAGATCAAAACCTCCATCTTTTAAATAAACATCATTAGGAAATTCGTAGATAGGAAGAGGTTCTGGAGTATCGCCAGACCAAAAGGTGCGGACCTTACGTTCAATCACTATTTCTCTCATGCCTCTCACAAGTTCAGATGCTCGCTTTTCAATTTCAGGATCATTTGGGAATTTGCGACTAAGTCTATTCAAAGCAGGTAGAATATAGCCCATTTCATGGAAAGAGGAATGTATTGTATGAGTCCAAGGATATGGATGATGAAATCTTAGGCCATGATCACCCCAGTCTGATAAAAGGAATTTTTGAAAGCCAGCAAGAACTTCTGCCCCTTCATTAGTACCTAGCATCTCACGTACGCTATCTAGGCCCTCATACCAAGAACCAACGAGTTCAGCGTCATCTACACGACAGTGAGCTGCTTCAGCTGGCTTTTTGTTAGGAAGTACCAGCCAATAAGGTAAATATCCTTCTGCGGGATCTACCATTGAGGTTAGATAATTAAGTGACCTTTTTGCACATTCAAGTGGTTCAAACTTTTGATATCTTGCCATAAACTCTTTGAAAAACCTCCTTAGATGACAAATTGAGACAAATATCTTATTGAAAGTTCAAGACTCTTAAGTTTATCTTCTTTTGAACCTTCAAAAGCACGGTCTTCAACTTCTACACAAGCATATCCATTAAATCCAATGTCTGTGAGAGCTGACACGAACTTTCCCCAGTTTACATCTCCAAGTCCTGGAAGTTTGCATACTGTGTACTGAAGTGGATAGGCTAAAATTCCGTATTCAGCAAGTTTTTCTGGGCAAACTTTCATATCTTTGAAATGAACATGGAACATCTTATCTTTGAACTCGTAAATTGGTTTTATATAGTCCAATTGTTGCCATACAAAGTGACTTGGATCAAAGTTAATACCAAAGTTATCGGAATTGATTATATCAATAATCTTTCTCCAAATTACAGGAGAGTTAAAGAGATTTTTTCCACCTGGCCACTGATTTTCATCAAACAGCATTGGACAGTTCTCTATTGCAATTTTAACGCCTTGACCTTTTGCATATTTAACAATTGCAGGCCAGACTTTTTTAACTTCTTCTAGGTTGTCTTCAACGTTTTTATTGGGATCCCTACCAATAAAGGTTGTAACCATATTAACGCCAAGCTTTTTACTTGCATCAATTACTTTGTATAAATGAGAAAGAATTAGCTCTCTCTTCTTCAAATCTGGCTCTAATGTATTTGGATAATATGCAAGAGAAGAAATCTCAACGTTAGATTCTTTACACTTGTTTAATATGTGCTCTGCTGCCTTATCATCTAGATTATCAACATCAATGTGACAAACTCCGCTGTAACGTCTGTCTGCCTTCTCATGTGGCCAGCAGGCAACTTCAACACATTGATAACCATACTTTGCTGCTACATCAATAACTTCATCAAATGTAAATTCATTTAAAAGAGATGTAATAAAACCAATTTTCATATTAGGTGCTAGGCTCCTTATTATAAGTTACAGGAAATAGACTTACCTGTTTTGGATGATTCAAATGCAAGATCAATAACTTTCATTACTCTAAGAGATTCACTTGGCTTAACTGCTAGTTCTGCTTTGCTGTTTAATACTTCCAAGAAGTTGTAATAGAAAGACTGCCAATTCTGAGATACTGCAGGAACAGTAATTCTCTTTATTGTTTCTTCTGGTCGGGGTTTCATAGTTCTTGTTGCAGAGGTTGACTCTTTTCTATGGTCTAGAGGTCCTTTGTAATTGATAAGATATGGAGACCAATCAACTTCTTTCATAAGGCCTTGAATAATTTGTCCTTCGCCGTTTAATTCTCTTATATCAAGGCAACCTTCATCTCCAAGAACGTGCCAACGTGGGTATTGAATAAAGGCAGAAGTAAAAGTTTCAACAAGAGCAGTTATTCCGTTTTCAAAATTGAGTTCAATTATATCGTTGTCATCTACTTCATAATTTAGGTTATAAAGGTGAGCATAAACCGATACTAATTTAGAAGGAACGAGCGTCAGGATTTGGTCAATTTGGTGTGGGCCCCAGTCAAGAAGCATTCCACCGCCATGCTGCTTCACTCTTCTCCAGTCGCTAGGAATTCCATTGCTTCCATCAACACGACTTTCAATTCTGAAAACTTTTCCCAGTTTGTTTGAAGCAATAGTGTCTTTAACCATAAGGAAATCACCATCATTTCTTCTGTTTTGATGGACCGTGAAGATTTTATTATTCTTCTTGCTGCATTCAATCATTTGCTCAAGCTCATTTGCATTCATAGAAACAGGCTTTTCGCATATGACGTTTTTTCCTGCGTTAAGAGACGCCAAAACCATTGGAAGATGGTAGTCGTTAGGAACGCTAACAATAACTGTATTAATGCAGTCATCTTTGAGGAATTCCTCAAGAGTAGAATAAGCTCTGAGCCCAAATCCCTGTGCAGCTTCTAATCTAGATGGGTCTGTATCATAGACGGCTAGAATCTCAAAATCTTTCGTGTCAGGAACTATCCACTTGTAATGGTAGTATCCCATGTATCCAAAACCAATAATACCAATTCTTACTTTTTCCATTGTGAAAATTTCTCCATTTTTTTCAGAGTCTTATCTCGTACTCTCTCTTATAATCAATTCAGTTGGAAGTAGTAGATATCTAGATTTACTTTCCCCTTGTTCAATCAGTTCAATTAACATCTCACAACAATTTAAGCCCATTTGATAACAAGGTTGTCTGACAGTTGTCAACGCTGGCGTTGTCATCCTTGCAATATCTATGTCATCAAATCCAACAATCTCTATATCTTCTGGAATTCTAAGGCCATAGCTTTTTGCAACATTTGCAGCAGCAACTGCTACTATGTCACTTGCTGCAAATACAGCATCCGGTTTCTTTTCCTTGGAAAAAAGCGTGTGAGCTGCAGAATAAGCAATGTCATAATTAATGTCTGAAAGAGAAGTAACTAGTTGAGGAATTATTTTTTTGTTTGCTCTTTCTAAAGCAATTTCAAAACCCCTCAGTCTGTCAATTGCATACCTGTATGAAAGTGGGCCATTTATAAAAGCAATTCTATTATTTCCGTGTGATAAAAGAAGTTCTGTTGCTCTTATTGAGGCTTGAATATCATCAATTGAAACATATGGAACTATTCCCTTGGAACTCTTTTCAGCACATTGAACAATGGGAACTAGGCTTGTGATTGCTTTTTCGTTTTCAAGATTAATGGCAGAAATAATGCCTGCAGCATTAGTTCTTTTCACAATATCAACTAGCTCCTCTACAGGGGAAGTTGATGCGCTTTCATGTAGAAGAATAGAGTAATTGCAACAAGATGCTTTCTCCGTTACGCCTTTAATTACCTCTGTATAAAAACGGTTTACAACAGATGGGACTTCCAAAATTATTAACCTATTTGCACCTTGCCCTGCCTGTTTTTTTTCTGGAATCTCATATCCAAGTTCTTTAATTGCATCGTTCACTTTGGCAACAAGATCCTTGTTTACGGCCGAGTTTCCTTTGATGATACGAGAAATAGTCGCAAGTGATATTCCTGTTTTGTTGGAAATGTCTTGATATGTAACTTTTTTCATTTGGAAGCCTCTTCACGGAGTTTGTTATAACATATTATAACACAGTTGTGAAAAATAGCACTATTTTTCTTTAAAATTTCAGAAAAAAGTTGTTAAAAATGTGTAATTTTCTTGAAAATGGACTTTTGTGATGGTATTCTAAGATGGCTTAGTAAAACTCTAAATCATGCAGAATACAGTAGAATATAACGGAGGAATAAATATGGATAAAAAGCTACGTATTGGTATTATTGGATGCGGTGGAATTGCAGAAAAGAAACATCTTCCTGCTCTTAGTGCTTTGCCAGAACTTTGTGAGATGGTGGCATTCTGTGATATTGATAAAGAAAGAGCTGAAAAGGCCGCAAAACAGTACGGTGGTTCAGATGCAAAAGTTTATGACAACTACAATGAACTCTTAAAAGATAAGTCAATTGATGTTGTTAATGTCTTAACGCCAAATAGATCTCATTCTCAAATAGTTGTTGATGCTTTTGCTGCTGGAAAACATGTAATGAGCGAGAAACCAATGGCAGCTTCAAGTGAAGATGCCCAGAAAATGTTAGATGCTTGGAAAAAAAGTGGAAAGAAGTTCACAATAGGATATCAAAATAGATTCCGCCCAGAAGTTTGGTCTCTTCATGAGGCTTGCGTTAACGGTGAACTTGGAGATATTTATTTTGCCAAAGCTTATGCTCTCAGAAGAAAGGGTGTTCCAACCTGGGGAGTGTTTCTTGATAAAGAAAAGCAGGGCGGCGGTCCTTTGATTGACATTGGAACTCATGCTTTGGACATGACTCTTTGGATGATGAACAATTATGAGCCTGTCAGTGTTTCAGGTCAAACCTTCTATAAAATGGCAGATCAGCCAGATGCAAACCTCTTTGGGCCATGGGATCCAAAAAAATATAATGTTGAAGACTCTGCTTTTGGATTTATTAAATTCAAAAATGGTGCTGTTGTAATGCTTGAAGCCTCTTGGGTCCTTAACATAGAAAAAGGAAGAGAAGCTTCTACTTGTTTGTGTGGTACAAAAGCTGGTGCAGATGTCTATCTTGATGGTGATATTTGCTATCACAGGACAAATCATGGTTTGCTTACAGATGAGCATAATGCAGAGAAGGGAGGAGTTGCTTACTTTGATGGAAAAGTAGTAACTCCTGCAATTAGAGAAGCAGATCAGTGGCTTAAGTGCATTATTAATGATACTGAACCTGTTGTTAAGCCAGAAGAGGCATTCACTGTAACAAGAATCTTGGAAGCAATATATGAATCTGCTAAGACAGGAAAGGAAGTTCTCCTTTAGGAATAGTTCCTTAATTGAAGAGGCAAAACATGAAAGTAGGTGTACAACTTTATTCTGTAAAAAATGCAATGGCAGAGAATCCTATTAAATGCCTTAAAGATGTGGCAGATTTAGGATACAAGTATATTGAACCAGCAAATTCTAATGCAGACAAAGACTACGGAATTGGCATTGGAATGCCGGCTAAAGAATTGAAAAAGTATTTGGATGATTTAGGATTGCAGGTAGTAAATTCCCACGTTTCTCCTCTAGATGAAGAAAACGTTAAGAAGGTTATTGAGTATCACAAAATACTTGGTAATGATTGCTTAACCATGCCAATGATGATGTATTCAAGTCACGATGATGCTCTTAGAATGGCTGAAAAGCTTCAGAAGATTGGTGAAATTTGCCATGCAAACGGAATGCATTATCTATATCATAATCATTACCATGAATTTCAAGTTTTAGGTGGTGAAACAGTCTATCAGACGCTTGTAGAGAACACCTCTCCAGATGCTGTCAATTTTGAGTTAGATGCTTTTTGGGCTATTCGTGGTGGCATTGATGATGCTGTGCTTATTAATAAATTGGGAAATCGTCTTAAGATGGTTCATTTTAAGGACTTTTCCAAAGCTTGTAAGCAACCTCTTAATATGTTTGAGGTTGTAGATCCTAAGGCCAATATCACAAAAGATTTTTATATGTCTAAGCGCGATTTTACGGCTTTTGCTGAAATTGGTGATGGAATCTTAAACCTTCAAGCAACCATTGATGCTGTGGCAAAGAATGGTAACGTGGAATATATGATTCTTGAGCAGGACAGAACTCAAATGCCAAGCGAACTTGAAAGCCTTCGCAGAAGCATACAAGGAATTAAGTCTCTTCATGGTTTAGATTTCTAAGTTAGGTAATGAACCAAAATAATGGGCCGTCATCCTACATGTTTGACGGCCTTTTTCTACATTTTTATGCAATTTTGTTGCTTTTATATACAAGTTCATAGTATCCTTATCAATGGTCAAACGAGTTTGTGGTCTGTACTTTAAAGAACTACAAAGAAAATAGGGGACAAAGGACAAGGTATGAAACAGAGATATGGTAGACTTACAGCCATTAAGGATCTGATAAAAAAGAATAAGATAGATAACCAGGATACACTTCTTAACCTTCTAAAAGAAGAAGGTTTTGACGTAACGCAAGCAACACTTTCTAGAGACTTAAAAGCTCTTAAAGTTGGCAAAATTTCAGACGGCTGGAGTGGATACTATTATTCTTTGCCAGAAAATGACTTAGTTGCAGAATCAGAGAAAAGTTATATTCAAGATGTAAGACGGGGTGTTGTCTCCATAGAGTTTAGTGGGAATGTTGGCGTAGTAAAGACAAGAAGTGGACATGCAAACAGCGTTGCATTAGCACTTGAAACTCTCAGCCTTCCAGAAATTCTTGGAACTCTTGCAGGAGATGATACAGTTTTAATTGTTTTAAGAGAAGGCGTAACAAAAGAAGACCTTCTTGAGAGCTTTAAATCTAGAATTCCGGAAACAGAAGATTAACGAGAACGTTCAAAAACGCAAAAACCTCTTGGAAGGCTATTTAGGGTTTGAAATTGTGGGAAAACTCTGAAAAAACTCTGAGGGATTTGGAAAGTAGTTTGCACGCTTCAACTGTTGTTAAGTAGCGCCGTTTGAGGGTATAATTCATTTAGTTTTTTTTGACGCATGTCAAAAAGGAGTGTCGTTGATGAATTATATTGATTTGAATGCAACAAAAAGCTTTGCAAAACTTGTACAGTGCAAGCCTTTTGATATCAAACATGGCCTTAATGCAAAACGCATTGACTTGTGCACTATTGCAGAAGCTGGCTCACTTAAATACAACTATGCAGCACTTCCTGTGGATGACTGCACACTTGACGTTCTTCAAGAGCTTGCAAACGAGCAGGAGCTAATTGCCAAATATAAGGCACTTCTTTCTGGAGAAATCATGAATGTTGGCGAAAACAGGCACGTACTTCACCAGCTTACAAGAGGTCGAGTTCTTGAAGGTGTTTCTGTTAATGCCGATGGTGTTGAAAAAGGCGAATTTTATGCTCAAGAACTTGAGAAAATTAAGGATTTTTCCACTAAAGTTCGTAGTGGTGAAATTCTAGGCTCAACAGGCAAAAAAATCAAAACAATGGTCCAGATTGGCATTGGTGGTTCAGATTTAGGCCCTAGAGCGCTCTGTCATGCCCTCGCTTTGATTGGAAAAGAAGATGGGTGTACTGAAAAGTTGCAAGCAAAATTCATCTCTAACGTAGATCCTGATGATGCAGCTCAAGTGCTTGAAGGATTAGATTTAGAGAGTACTTTGTTTATTCTAGTTTCTAAAAGTGGAACCACACAAGAAACTCTAGCCAACAGAGATTTAGTTTTTAAGGTTATGAGAGAAAGTGGCATAGCTGGACTAGTTCCAGAAAAGCATGTAGTTGCAGTTACTAGTAACACAAGTCCTCTTGCAAAAGACACAAACATTCTTAAAGCATTTTATATGGATGACTACATTGGCGGTAGATATTCATCTACTAGTGCAGTTGGTGGAGTGATTATTTCACTAACTTACGGCTTTGATGTCTTTAAAGCATTGTTAGAAGGTGCCCATGCAGAGGATGTTGCAGCTTTAAATCCAAATGTAAGAGAAAATGGCATTCTTTTGGATGCTATGATTGGCATATATTTGAGAAATGTTCTTGGGTATCCTTATAGTGCTGTTCTTCCATACAGTCAGTGCTTAGACAGAATGCCAGCACACTTTCAACAGTTAGATATGGAATCTAATGGAAAGCATGTTAATAGATTTGGAAAGAAGGTTAATTATCAAACTGGCCCAGTAATCTTTGGAGAGCCGGGAACAAACGGACAGCACTCTTTCTATCAGCTTTTACATCAAGGAACAGACATTGTTCCAATGCAGTTTATTGGATTTAAACAGTCTCAGGGTTCTTTGGATTCAATAAGTGGTGGTTCTACTAGTCAAACAAAACTTAAAGCAAATTTAGTAGCGCAAATGGTAGCTTTTGCTTGTGGAAAGGATAATAAAGAAAATCCAAACAAAGAGTTTGATGGCACAAGACCTTCTAGTGTACTGGTTGCTGATAGGCTTACTCCATTTGCTTTAGGCTCAATTCTAGCACACTTTGAGAACAAAGTGATGTTCCAAGGCTTTGTTTGGAATATTAATAGTTTTGACCAAGAAGGCGTTCAGCTTGGAAAGATTTTGGCAAAGAAAGTTCTCTCCGGTTGTGAAGGGGATGAGAATCTTGAGGCTTATTCTAGGCTTTTAGGAATTTAATTAAGAGTTTTGCAGGAGGACAAAAATGGCATTTGTTATTATTGCTATTGTACTTGTTTTAGTTTTACTTGTTATCTCTACATACAACAAGTGTGTAAAGTTGAAAAATCAGGGAGAAGAAGCTTATGCTCAAATTGATGCACATCTTAAGCAAAGATATGATCTTATCCCTAACCTAGTAGAGACAGTAAAAGGTTATGCAAGTCATGAACAAAAAACTTTGACTGCGGTTATTGAAGCTAGAAATAAAGCAATGAATGCAGGAACAATTGAAGAGAAAGATAAGGCAGATAATGCCTTTGCAGGTACTCTTAAGAGCCTTTTTGCATTATCAGAAGCATATCCAGAGCTTAAAGCCAATACAAATTTTACTCAGCTTCAGAACCAGCTTTCGTCTTTAGAAAAAGATATTCTCATGGCAAGAAAGTACTACAATGCTGTTGTTAAAACTTTCAATACTACAATTGAGACTTTCCCAACATCCTTGATTGTTGGACTTTTTGGTGGAAAGTTTAAGAAGATGTCTTATCTTGAAGTAGCTAACGAAGAACGTCAGAACGTGAAGGTTAATTTTAACAACTAGTGACAATTATGAAAAAAAGACTGGTTATAGCCTTATTCTTAGTCATCTGTTTGAGCTCTCTTTTTGCTCAAACAGATTATTATATTGATCAGTACAATATCTCTATTGAAGTGGGCAGAAATGATGTTTATAGCATCACAGAAAACCTAAAGTTCTATTTTAATGGTCCGCATCACGGCTTTTATAGAGAAATTCCATACGATTATACGTCTTACAACGGGGTGACGGCAAAAATCAGCAACATCACTTGCTCTGACGAATATTCGGATTATAAAACAGAAGGCTATTATGTACTGAGAATTGGCTCTGAAGATTCTGTGGTCAGTGGTTATAAAGATTATACCATTACCTATGACTGCGATATGTTTGCAGATCTAAATGAAGGCTATGACGAGTTTTACTACAATATTGTAGGCTCTGGCTGGGAATGTCCAATTAAGAATGTTAACTTTTCAATTACATTTCCTGCATCTAATGGTTATGACCTGAAATCCATCATAGAAGATAATATCTGGTTTACATCTGGCTCCTATGGTTCTACATCCAACGAAGGCGTCTCTTACACCATCACTGAAAATCCAAATGCCTCTGTAACTATCACTGGTACTTGTTCTTCTATTAGTGCATATCAAGCCCTAACTGTTAGGGTTCAACTTCCAGATGGGTGGTATGTAGATGCTCACAAGCCATGGGATTTTAGAGCTATTTTTAAGGTTCTAAGCCCGCTTTTAACTGTTATTTTATTTGCATTGGCTGTTGTTGCATGGCAAATAAATGGACGAGATCCTGTTCCAATTATTACTGCCAGATATGAAGCGCCAGAAGGTTTTTCTCCTCTTCTTGTTGGCTATTTATACGACAAGACAGCAAATGATAAAGACATAATTTCTATGCTCTTTTATTGGGCAGATAGAGGACTCTTGACCATTAATGAAGAAGAAAAAGAAGAATTTACATTTACAAAGCTGAAAGATATTGAATCATATGCAATAGAAAAAGGAGAAAATATTCCTGCTTTGGAAACAAGCCTTTTCAATGGATTCTTCAAAAATTGTGCTGTTGGAGACACAGTATCTTTCAAGACATTACAAAAGAATAATTTTTATGAATGTATGGCTAAAACAAAGACAAAAGTAGCCGGATTCTTTACAAAAGATAAAAAACTTACAGAATCTAAGAGTTTTAGGCTATCGGTGTTGTTTTTCTTTGTTGCTGCCCTTCCTGTTGTTTTCTTATATTGCAGGGTTGCATTGTGTCAGTTTCCTAGTGATGTTTCCTACCTTATTCTTGTTGTGGCAGTTTTCCTTGCTCTTCTTAATGGTGCTTCATTTTCTTTGCTTTTCAAAAGATGGCATGTAAGAAAATCAAATATTTTTGCAATTTTCTTATGTTTAATTCCTAGCATTGTTAGTTCTGGAATGCTTCAGGCTGTAACAAACTATATTTTAGAAAGTGAAGCGTTCTTGCAAGTTGCAGTAGCTGTGTTGGGTAGTGCAGGAATCTCATTTATGGCTGCAATCCTGCCAAAGCGCAGTGAGTATGGAAATAAAATGTTGGAGCAAGTTTTGGGGTATAGGGAGTTTATAGAGAAAGTGGAGTTGTCTGTGTTGCAACTACTAATCAAAGAAGATCCTTTACTGTACTATCACACTCTAAGTTATGCTATTGTGTTGGGGCTTGAAGATAAGTGGGCAAAGAAGTTTGAAGGCATTGCAATTCCACCGGTTACTTGGTACAGAGGTCCATCTGCAATAGATGCTTATTATTTGTCTAGAATGACTACAAGGATGTACAGATCTCTACCTGCTGCTGTTGTTCCAAAAACCTCTAGCGGATCCAATCCTGGCTTACGTGTTGGTGGTGGCGGCTTTGGTTCTAGCGGTTTCTCTGGCGGAGGCTTTGGAGGAGGTGGCGGCCGTGCATGGTGACCTTCTGGGCTTTATTCTTTCTGCTGGGTTAGTTGGCTTATGTATGGTTTTGGCCTTCTTTGTGATTCGTTTTGGGAAGAAGGAGTTTGGCTCATCTTGTTCTGAGATTGCTAGAAAAATTGTTCATATAGGGGTCTCAAATTGGTTCTTTATCTATTATTTTTGCTTTGAAACCTCATTATGGGCCATTGTTGGTCTTGCTTTCTTTGCTGTTTTTAATTTTGTATTGACTGTCAGTGGTTGGTTTTCAGCCATAATTGGTAAACAATCTGAAACTCGTAGTTGGGGAGTAGTTTATTACCCATTATCTCTAATTTTACTTATCTTACTTGTGGAACATGGCCTTGGCACTAAAGTTGACGTAGGCTGTGCTCTTTTGGGAATGGGTTATGGAGATGGTTTTGCGGCTATTTTAGGCAGTAAATATGGTCAAAAGAAGGTTTTCAAAAATAGCGAGAAGAGTGTTGTTGGCTCAGTGACAATGTGGATCATTGTTTCTTCACTTGTTTTTATTTTAAAATTTTGGCTTGAAGATTTAAGCATCTCTGTTTTTGTTCTTGCTATCTGTAGTATTTTAACTGGATTTGCATCTTCTGTTGCAGAAGCACTTACTCCATTGGGGCTTGATAATGTATCTGTTCCTATTGTAGTTTTCCTTTTGGCGAGCCTTATATGATTCAGTTTCTTGATAATCTTTTATTTTCTTTACAGTGGCCATGGTCTTTAGTGTTTATTATTGCAATGATGGCGTTATTTGCTGTTATTGCCCTAAAAAAACAGTCATTAGATATATCGGGGGCTATTGCTGCTTTTTTAATGGGTGTTGTTGTTCTTTGGTGTTCAAAGATTGAAGGCCTTCTTTTATTACTGCTTTTCTTTGTTGGAAGCAATGTTGTTGGAAGAATTTCAAAGCGTATTAGGCAACAATCTTTTAATGAAAAGAGCATAGAAAAGAAGGGTTCAAAAAGAGATGTAATGCAAGTTCTTGCTAACGGTCTTATGGCTACTATTGGAGCTCTTATGTGGTACTGCACAGGAAAGATTTCTTCTCTTGTTTTGCTAGGTGCTGCTATTGCTGAAGCCACTAGCGATACCTTTGCAGGTGAAATTGGTAGACTTAGCAAGAAACCACCAGTATCAATTAGGACTCTTACACCTGTTCCAAAAGGCCTTTCTGGAGGAATTACCTTGCTGGGAACGGCTACTGCTTTTATTTCCTCTCTTGTAATTGGTCTTTCGTGGGCAATATTCTTTAGTTCTTATTTTGGTAGCTCTTCAGATATGTGGCTTTCATTGAGTGTCATTACTCTTACTGGATTTATGGGATGCATTGTGGATTCTTTCTTGGGTGCTTGTGCTCAAGCTCATTATAAGGACCCTAATACTGGAGAACTTACAGAAAAAGAATATAAAGACGGACAAAAACTAGAACTTGTTCAAGGTATTAGCTGGATTGACAATGATATGGTAAACCTTCTTTCTAACATTTTCTCCTCTGTCTTTGCCCTTGGCATGAGCACTGTGATATTTCATTAACTTTGCTTGATTTCTGATTCATTCTTTTGTATCTTTGCTTAGGTTGGTCGTAGATCGTTGGTCTTGGGCTACCAAGATATGATTATAATTTTAGGAGATAAATTTTATGGCTAAACAGCTTCAGTTTAGTGAGGATGCTAGAAAATCCTTAGTTTCTGGTGTTGAACAGATTGCAAAGGCAGTTATGACTACCTTGGGACCAAAAGGACGCACAGTTCTTCTTGATAAGAAATATGGTGCTCCAATGATTACAAAAGACGGTGTTACAGTTGCACGTGAAGTTGAACTTGAAGATCCGTTTGAGAACATGGGTGCACAGCTTGTTAAGGAAGTTGCTTCCAAGACAAATGATGTTGCTGGTGACGGAACAACAACAGCAACAGTTCTTGCATGGGCAATCACAAAAGAGGGCATGAAGAGTGTTTCTGCTGGTGTTAACCCAATGGGTATTAGACGTGGTATTGATAAAGC
>CAVEGR010000039.1:0-2541 GCA_963615565.1 Phocaeicola massiliensis
ATCCTTTTCCAAGAAGAGAGGATAATTTCATCTCAAACTCTTCCTTTTTTTCCTTATTGGAGCCATCTACATAAAGACTTATCTTAAAAGGTTGAAAACGCGTTCCCCATGTAACTCCATCTACTTGACAGCTTTCACATACATCTTCCAACTTTGCTTCAGGTGTCATGTACACAGAAAACTCGTCTCTCTCACTTCCATTTAGCCCCCTTTTTTCTGCTAAAAAAGGCCTTATATATGTGTAAAACATATATTGCATTTCAGAAGGAGGCCCTGGCATAGCAATAACTGTAACTTCTTTTGATATCTTTTTTTCTGAAGTCTCTTCTTTATTAGAACTATTTTGAGCAAAAGCATTAAAAGAACCTCTGAACCCCGGAGCTGTACCTTTTGGATTTGGAATTTCTTCAAAACCTTGAGGGATAAAAGCTTGTCTTTCGTTTGCGCCCCAAATACGCTCTCCTAAACGCGAATAAACTTCATTCCATGCTGTTTCATTTTTTACAAGCGCAACGCCGGCTAAGTGGGCAATTGCCTGGCGCGTCATATCATCACAAGTGGGACCCAAGCCTCCTGTTACAATGATAATATTGCTATCAACAGATGCTTTCTTTAAGTCATCAAGAACTGAAACATCGTCTGGAACAATGCACGCACGGCGTATGCAATATCCAAGATTTGTAAGCTCTCGTGTTAACAGTGGAATATGACAATCCTGAATAATACCCCTTGTTATTTCAGTTCCAACAATGAAAATTGAGACATTATAAGATGTTATGACTGTAGTATTAGAATAAATCATTGCTGTTTTTCTTCTTAGTTATAGCTGTTATTGCTTTTTACAGAAATATCGGCCTTTCCTCAATTATTAGATTTTGCATGGTGTTTAGATTTCTTTGCAAAATGGCCACCTAATACAAGAACAGCGCCTAATGCAAGAATTATATATGAAGCATAAGTGCAAATTTGGGCAGAAATGTCGACAGTTTTAGAATATAAAGTGTATCCGTAAGTATCGCTACTATAAACGGGGACTTCCCATATTTTCCAGCCCATCTTAAAAGGTTCCATTTCACCTTGAATTGTGCCGTCTGGCGTGATTAAGCAAGTAATTCCGCTATTTGTACCTCTAATTGTGGTGCGTCTATTTTCCACAGAACGGAACACAGCCATTGCCATATGCTGTCTTTCAGCTGCAACAGAACCAGACCAAGAGTCGTTTGTCATGTTAACAATCAAATCAGCTCCCGCTGTAACAAAATTAGCACAAATATTGCCAAAAACATCTTCAAAACAAATTGGAGTTGAGAATTTAATACCGTTGGAGGTCTCAAAAACAACCGATTCATCACCTTTTTCCCACCAATGATAATCATTTGCTTTAAGAAGATTATAAAGCCAAGGCATTTGTTTTTCATATGGGAAATGCTCAGTAAATGGCACTAAGTGTTGTTTGAGGTAAGACTGTTTTATAACACCATCATCAAACAGAATAACAGAATTGTAATCAGCTTTATTCCAATTGCCTTCTTCATCATAAGGTGGCAAATTCTCATCTTTTATTTCTCCAGATGGATTTCCAGTCAAAAGAGGAATACCAAGATTTGTGCCAAATTCGACAAACTCATCAACAAGTTCTTGAATTGCTCTCAAATAATCAAAAGAAGAGCCCTCATCATCGCCCTCATATGGGTAATTAGTGTACCAATCAACAGATGGGACAAAAGCTGTTTCTGACCAAATAATCATATCTGGATTTTGGAGTGCAGCCTCAAGACTCATGCGAGAAAGATTTAAGAAGTTTTTCTTGTATGTATCGTATCCGCCTTTCCAAGAATCTGCATTATGCTGAACTGTTGCAACATCAAAAGAGTTATCTTCTTGAGCATTCTTCCAAAAATTAAGCGTAACTGTGCCGTAGATAATCTGTGCTGCAAACAAGACAATGTAAACTATAACCAAAATCTTGTTGCTAAAGAGGTATGCTTTCAAACTTTGGAAAAACCGATGCCCCTGAGATTTCAAATTCCTATCACCTTCCTTTGAACTTTGAGTATCATGTGAATTTTGAGAATTATTTATGCTTTGATGTGTACTTTGATTTGTACTTTGATTTGTACTTTGAGAAATCTGGGCCTTTTGTAAATGCAATGAACCTAATGGTCTTGAAATCTTTGTTTTACTAAAGTAATCACAAAACCAAGCTCCCAAAAAGGCTTGAGGTAAAACCAACATAAAGTTGAGACCCCAAATTCCAAAGAGGTCAGCACATTGAATTAGTACTTTGTATCTATATAAAGCATAAGCAATTGTTCCATAAGGATATCCTGCAAACCAACTTTGAGATACATAAGAATATGCGACCCAAATTATAGCTTGAAAAACAGGAATAAGGCATGACAGCTTTCCTTTTATGGTATTTGAAAACCAACTGTCAGCAGCTTTAAGAGCAAGAAAGAGAAAAACCATCTCAACTGCTTTAATTAAAGTAACAATTAAAATAGCATACGGATGAAAACTTGTAAGCCAGTAATTAAATAT
>CAVEGR010000040.1:0-4704 GCA_963615565.1 Phocaeicola massiliensis
GTAAAGATCTGCAACTGCTGTATATTCTTCTTGGACTTTTTGGAGATTTAAAACAGACCCAATTTCCATAGTTAAAACTGCAGCAATTTCTTCATCTGAGTAAATTGTGTTTCCAGTAACTTCAAGGCCCCCGTAGAACCACTGTGAGCCTTCATTAATTGGAAAGATAATATTTACATCATTATATTTATCATCAGCAGAGTCAGCTTTTTCAATGATTGGATCTCCAACAATAACATCAATATAGCCATTTGTTTGATAGTAAAGAGCTATTGCAGAAACATCTGATTGGAGTGTACTTTCATTCAAGAATCCATTGTTGAAAAGGGATTTTACTTTAGATGAAACCTGCTTCTTAAGAACAGAAGAATCTATGTTTTCATTTCCTGAGAAAGAAATAGACAAGACTCTTGTTTGCAAACCTTCTGTTATTGAAAAAATTATAGAGAAAGTATTGTTTTCAGTATCTTCATTGATTGTATAGTCTACTGTAATAGACTCAAAACCTTTAGTGGCATAATAATTAGCTACTTCTTGTTTTGCACTCTCAAAGATCCCTTTTCTTGAAGTATCATAAAAAGAACCTGCACTTATTAATGTTAGATTTTCTCTCAAATCACTTGTTTTAACTTTCTCGTTTCCTTCAAAGGAAATAGATGAAAGCATTGGTAGTTCATAGAAGGTAAAACATAATTTAAGACCACCAGTCTCTTCATCTTTTACAGCATCTGTTGTAAAAATATCAATCCCATCAATTGCGTAAAGCAAGTTTTCAATTTCAGAATAAACTGAATTAGAAAAAACAACATGTCTATAAGGATATAAGGCATTATCAATTGTTGTAGAACTTATATTTTGCAAGCCTGAATATTCAAACTTTTCAATCTCTTGTCCTTGCCACCATTCATTTGCAGCAAAGAGCATTGAGATGGATACCAAAACGACAATTGCAATAGAAATTACTTTTTTCATCTATTTATCTCCTGCGTTTAAATCAAAATTGAATCCTCTTGGTTACACTAAAACCAATAGTATCTAAAATATTGAGTGCGGACAACTCTTGTGGTTTTGTAAACACAGTAAACGTACCCAAGGAATTGTCCCAATCAATACTGAATTCCATATCTAAAATCAAATCCTTTGACAGAAAATGACCATATTCCGAATTTTTATTACTATTTTTCTCTGATTTAAGTCTTAATGACATTTGAGCAAAAACTCCATTTGAAAGATATTTTCCAGCAAACAAAGACGTTCCATCTAAGTATCTAGAAAGCAAGCTAATATCGGTTTTTCCAGCTAACTCCCCTGGTAGAGCATCAATAATGATATTCTGAAGTAGATTGGAGCGTATGGAGAAAATATCAAGACCAAGTGAGTCTCTAATTGTTGCAGTAAGAGAGTAATTGCTGTTAGATTCTATAATTCCAAGTCGTGAAATTGCGTCAGTTGCAGCTGCAGCTAAAGAAGCAACTGAAGCTACTGATATACTTTGATTAAAACTGCTAGAAGGCAAAATAGTCTGACCAAGCAAAGATAAAATCTCGTTTTGAGACATACTTGGAGAACTGGTAAATCTTGGAGAGATATTATCCAATGTTGCATTTTGCAATATCAAATTTATCTCAATCTTATTTCCAGAAGAGTCATAATCTTTAAGTTTTGCATTTAGGTCTAGCGTAAATGAAAGCCCATTAGAGTCTACAGTTCCGTCTTTCTTTGGGCTTAAATTTAAGTTTCCATCTGTAATATAGAAGTCATTTTGGAAGTAATAAACTTGACCAGTTTTAAATGCAAGAGAACCTGAGGTTGTGATTCCTTTGGTAACTGAGTCATATTTAAAATTTGCATGTTCTCCTTCAGTTAGTGTAAAATCAATAAAAGCAGAATTTCTTTGTGGATAGCAGAATTCAACATCATTTCCAATAGTAAGATTTATGTCTAGATCTATGGCAGAAGCCATTGCATAAATCCAAGCTTGTTTATCTTCTATGTTAAAATCTAAAAGCATATTTGATGCTGTAGCATCACATTCTAAGTATGGTTTACCATTACGAATGCCATAAATTACAAGACCTATAGTATCTCCTCTAATTTCAAAATCCATTGTTCCAAGTGGTAGAGGAACCCATAAATCAACTGGGGTATAAACATTGGTAGTAATTTCAAGATTATCAACTGATAAATTGTTAATATCAATTGAAACAGAAGTATCGGCATTTATAAAACGACCATCCAGATTGCTATGTCCAGTGACCGGCATTTTAGCTATTGATATGTTATGATCCTGTACAGAAATTGCAACATTCTTTATGGAAAGAGTCTGTTGTGGTAAATAAGAAAGCCACATTTCAAAATATTGACAGTAAAGCATACCAAATAGTTTTGGGTCTAAAGCATCTCCTATTATGAGAAGATCGCCAGTAATTGTGGCTTCATTTATGCCAAAAACAATAAAATCAGTAAACTGAGTTATTAAAGGAAGTGGAACATTTAAATTGGATACATAAAGGTCCAGTTCATTGCCTAAATACCCTTTTATGTCAAAGCCTATAAGAAATTCTTTATCAACATGTAAGTCAATATATTTGTTTGAATTATTATAAGTTCCATTAATCAGATTACCCGTTAGAGTGAAAAGCCCCTTACTATAAAAAATATCTATAGTTGTATCAGGAATTTCATAACCATCTTCAAGGGAGAAATCTTTCAGCCCAATGGTAAAACTAGCATCAAAATCAAGACCTGTAATGAGCGAAATCAAGCCAGTTGTAAAAGACTCAAGCTTTGCAGATAACGTAATTGTTCCACTTTGATATGAACTTTCATATACTTGCCTTTGAACTATATTTTCAAACGTAAAGGAAAATAGCATTGACATATCTATTGAATTCAAATTGAAGTCAATATCCTTTAATGACAAATTACCAAGTTTTCCATTTGAATCATAGAACGAAAAAACGCCATTTTTGTACTGAGCATTGAAACCAAAACCAGTATAATCCCCTAACCTAATA
The DNA here is from genome assembly GCA_963615565.1 of Phocaeicola massiliensis. Taxonomy (GTDB): domain Bacteria; phylum Spirochaetota; class Spirochaetia; order Sphaerochaetales; family Sphaerochaetaceae; genus UBA9732. Next base: position 3,018 of record CAVEGR010000040.1, read on the forward strand.
TCCCCATAAGCATAAAATCCATTTGTATTGGTACCAAGTAAAGTTAAATTTATTTTCAAAGATGAATTAGATACAATGGACAAGAAATACTGTCCATTTGTAACAGTCCCAACAATGGAAAACACTCCATCATTATCCTTCAGATTTATCAGGCCAAAAACTCCTTCACTTGCAATATTAGCTAACTTGGAAATTGATGGATAAGTAAACTCAATGGCTCCATCCAACATATAAATCTGATCTCCTCTAGAGATTTTCAAATTGTCTAGAGAAAGCTTCTTACCAGTTATTCTGGATTCGAAGCTAAAACCAAAAAAATCCGATACCTTTGTAGAAAACTTCCCTATATCCGTATCAAATTCACCCGTAACAAAGTCATAACTAACCATGAAATCCATATCCACAGCCAGCGTAATTAAGTCCGATGCCTTTATCTCTAATTCCTTCAAAGAGCCAACAAGTTTTATAAGACTTTGGCCTTCAACTGTTGCATTTAACTCAAAATAATCACTCTGAATCAAAACTGCAATTGGATCTTTTTGCATTGTTACATAAAAAGGTATAGTTTTAGCTTTTAAATAATTTGATTCAATAAAAGCAATTGAAGTTATCTCATCTTGGTTTTGCCAATCAAGTGTTCCAAAAATGGATGAGTTTTTTAAAAGAGGAGAAGTTAATTTAAAACTGTAAGATTTGGTTCCTTCAATTAAATTAAAATCAAGTGCAGCAAGCTCACTTCCATCTTTTGACTTTTGAAGAGAAAGCCTACCATTAGGAATAAGATCATTATAATCAATTGTTCCAGTATAAGAAATTCTGTATTCATTGGAAGAAATGGCTAACGTTCCTACATTTAGAAGCGAACCATCTAAAGTGGATTCAAATGAAACTGCTCCACTATAAGATTTTGAATCTATTTCTAAATCACGAACAGCAAGGTTAACAGAAAAAAGACCACTTTCTATGTAGTTAACTATGTCCTTAATGTCTGTCAGTGTTAAACTACTAAGTGTACTAAGCTGTAGAGTATTCTTTGGAAGCTTTAATGTAAAAACAATAGAACCTTCAAAGCTAGTATCTTCTTTGATAACATCTTGATTTGAAAGCAATTGGTTATATATTGCACTAAAACTATATGGCACAAGTTCAGTTAAATATAATCTAGTTTCTATGCTTTGATTTGCAAGAGACATTATAATATTTCCATCAAGTTGGGTCCCAGCTTTAATTGTAAAATTTATTTCGCTCTCTTTACTATAATCTAAGCTTAATGTTGTGCTTTGTGGAAACGATGCACAAACTAAATTATCTAGAACAATGTTTAAATTTAAAATTTCTGTGAAATTACTAATATTGGCACTAAGATTAATGTTAGATGAGAAATCTAGTACATAAACATTTGAACTTTTTCCATTAACAAAAGCTTTTATTCTTGCATCTAAATAGTTGTTTTCATTCTCTTTGTTATAAGAGAAGTCTATCTCTCCATTTTCAGCTTTAATTTCTTGTAGTGTATATGCTTGGAGTCCTGTTAATGATAAAGTTCCAAAATTAAAATATCCCAATGTTTTTAGGTTACTAAGTGTTAGTTCTAGATTCGCAGAGACTTCATTTGCAATAGCTTTGTAGTTCTGATATGTAATATTTGTATTTTTTACATAAAAATCTAAATCTGCAACATTTGAAT
>CAVEGR010000041.1:0-3373 GCA_963615565.1 Phocaeicola massiliensis
AAAAGTTCAATGAAAATAGAAAAATTTTGCCATTTTCATTGAAAAACAGCCGGCTAGGCAGTACGGCTAAGAGAAAAAAGAAAGGGGCATACCTTCTATTAGCATGACCCTGAATTTTAAAAGTTGCGGTTTAAATTATTACAAGAAACGGGAAAAGAAAATGAATGATAGCAACGCCCAAGGCAATAAAGCCAAGGGCGTTTCTTTTTTCATTATTTACTACAATGATATCGGGCTCATTTTTGTGACTTTGATGAAAAAAATAAAATACTACTATGAGGATGGTGATGGCGGGAAGAAAATCTCCCAAAATGACAGGCCCCGGGTCCATTGGAAAGAGGAGTAAACAAATTGAGATGACAAGGCCTGTAATCATGAAGATGACTGGATATGTTTTCTTTGAGTTATAAAAAGATTTCAGGTTAATTAAAAACAAAAAAGTTGAGCCATACTTATCTACAAGAAGCAAACATGAAGAGAAAAACAAATAAAGGATACTCAAAAAATAGACCTGAGCCATGTATTAATATTACAGATTGAACATCTATCTTTTCAAGTATAAGAATAGATTTTAGGCCTAACCAATTGACCAAAAATTAACAGCAAGGATAATTACAGAGGAAGAGAATTTTAAAGTCTCTTAGGAGGAACATATATGAAAAAACTGTTTTTTCTTATTGTTTTATTAGTCAGTGTGTTCGCCGTTGCTTTTGCACAACCTCAAAGCGAACAAGTGCTTACTGTTTATGCTTATGACTCCTTTACTGGCGATTGGGGTCCTGGCAGTGCAATTGTACAAGCATTTGAAGAAAAGACTGGAATTAAAGTTAATCTCGTTGGTGCTTCTGGCGCAGTTGAGATGTATTCTAAAGTTGTTTATGAAGGAAAAGATTGTCCTGCAGATGTTGTCATTGGCATTTCAGATTCAATTGAAGTTGATCAGTCTTTATTCCTTGATTGGACTCCAGAATGTATGGATAAACTCTCTGTTGGCAAAAATGGAAACCTTGTTCCATTTGATTATGGTTATTTTGCATTTATTGCTGATACTGAGTATTTCAAGGATCATGAGCTTCCTACATGTCTTGAAGATCTCACAAAGCCAGAATTCAAAGACAAGGTCATTCTTATTGACCCAAGAACTTCCACTGTAGGTCTTGGACTCTTAGTTTGGACAATTGAAACTTTAGGTGAAGATGGTGCCTTTGATTGGTGGAAAGCCATGAAGGACAATGCATTGACAATTGGTGATTCTTGGTCTTCATCCTATGGTCTTTTCACAGAAGGCGAAGCTCCTCTAGTCATCAGCTACACAACAAGTCCTGTTTACCACGTACTTTACGAGGATACAACACGCTATCAGGCTCTTGATTTCACAAATGGCCATGTGCACACAACAGAATATCTTGGAATTCTCAATACTTCCAAGCACGTACAAGCTGCAAAGAAATTCTGTGAATTTGTTCTCAACGAAGGTCAGGCCGATATTGCTGTAGCAAATACTATGTTCCCAGCTAATAGTTCTGTCCAGTTGCCTGAAGCATTTGAATATGCTCTTGTACCAAGCAAGACTGTTGAATACAACCAGCACGAATTTATTGCTAAATCTAACGAGTACCTTACTCGTTGGGCACAAACCATGGTACTATAGTAATGGTATTATAATAACTATTGAGGGTTGAGGTTTTTAAGATTCATGAAAAAACAAACTTTCTATAATCTGTATCCAATAGCAGGCTTTGCGCTTTTTTTCATTCTCTTTTTAATTCCTGTCTGCATTACACTAAGTCAGGCTTTTATTGAGGATGGGCAAGCCACGCTTAACTTGGTTATTGAGACCTTTTCTAACCCTTACTATCAAAAAATAATGATGTTTACTTTGGTGCAAGCGTTACTTAGTACGCTTGCATCATTGATAATAGGTCTTCCCGGGGCATATGTAATGACAACCTACAAATTTCCAGGAAAGAAACTATTAAAAGCACTCTACTCTGTACCTTTTGTGCTTCCATCAATTCTAGTTGTACTTGGATTTGTAATTTTCTATGGAAACAGTGGCTTTCTCAACAAAGCGCTTATGGCTCTTTTCAACCTAAAAGAGCCCCCTTTAAAAATACTCTATTCTTTTACAGCTGTAATTATGGCTCATGCCTTTTACAATTTTCCTGTAGTAGTTTCTATTGTTAGTGAATATTGGCAAAAACTTGATTTCAGTTGTGAACGCGCCGCCATGACGTTAGGATCAAAGAGATCCAAAGTTTTTAGAACAATTACCCTTCCTAGACTAAAACCTGCAATACTAAGTTCTGCATCTCTTGTGTTCTTATTCTGTTTTACCAGCTTTGCAATCATTCTTGTCCTTGGAGGAGGACCAGCTTTAAGTACCACAGAAGTTGAAATATATAGATTGGCAAAGATTAGCTTGGATACTGAAAGGGCTTGTGCCTTAAGTCTTTTTTCTATGTTTGTTGCAATTGTTGTAATGACAATCTATTCGGTAGCACAGAACAAGCAAAACAAGGGAGAAAGTATTAAACAATCTCAAATCAAAGTGCAAAGAAAGCCAAACTCTTTCTTTCAACATTTTGGAGTAATTGTTTATCTCGTTTTCTCTTTATTATTTATCCTCTGCCCTATTTTGAGTATTGTTGCCAGATCCTTCTTAGGATCAGCAACTAGAGCTGGAAAATATGCATTTACTACTTCTGCCTATGTAAAGCTATTTCAAACCAATAGTTCAAGTCTGCAAGCAATCCTAAACAGTGTAATTGTTGCACTAGTGTCTTCATTTCTTGCTTCTGGTGCAGCATTAAGAATTTGTACTTTCATTGTCAAACAGAAAAGAGGTGGTGTAGCTGTTGATGTTGTGCTTATGCTTCCAATGGTAATAAGCTCCGTTATAGTAGGCTTAAGTTATTTTATCATTTCAAAGTATCTGAGTTTTATTCCAGCAATAGTTCTTGTTATCTTAGCTCATACAGTTATTACAATGCCTTTTATAATTAGAGCAGTTCTTCCTGTTTACAGAAGAATACCAGAATCTTTAATTAATGCATCAGAAACAATGGGTTACAGTGCAAGAGCTACATTTAGACATATTGAGAAACCACTTCTTAGACCCTCACTTCTGACAGGAATGGTGTTCTCTTTTGTTTTAAGCATGGGCGAGCTGAATGCAACATTACTACTTGGAAATACAAATTATAAAACGCTACCTGTTCAGATTTATAGACTGATAAATTCGTACAACTATCAAGGTGCTTGTGCTATGGGTTGCATTTTAATAGTAGTTTGTTTTGTAGTTTTTCTTATTACAGAATCTTTAAAAAGGAGAAGTTATGTCTGAACTGGGCCTGAGATGTGAAAATATTAA
>CAVEGR010000042.1:0-9721 GCA_963615565.1 Phocaeicola massiliensis
GCCCGTGATGCTGGAATGTTCCTTGCTGCAATAGCCAGAGATAATGAAGCATCTGGTAAAAAATTGGCCTTCATTGCAGGAGGTGAGACAGTTGTTCATCTTACAGGAAAAGGGAAGGGCGGAAGAAACCAAGAGATTGCACTAGCTGCTGCAGATGGCATAAGAAGCGTCAAAAAATGTTGTATCTTCTCTGTAGGAAGTGATGGTACAGATGGTCCAACAGATGCTGCTGGTGGCTGTGTTGACCAAGAAACTGCAGCTATCCTTGACAATCAGGGTATTGTTATCTCTTCTGTTCTTAAAAATAATGATGCTTACAATGCACTAAAGGCTGCTAACGCTCTTGTCATTACAGGCCCAACTGGTACCAATGTAAACGACTTAACAGTACTTCTCTTGAATTGATTCAAGAGAAGTACCATGGGCCTTCAGTTAAGAAAGATTAGAATCCAAAGAGACCTTTTTTAATATATGGCTCAGATTTAATTCCAAGCACTTTATAGCCAGTGTCTTCAATGGCTTTTTTGAGCTCTTCATCATTGAGAGCATCTTCAGAGACAATCTCAGCTGTACCATCTTTATGGGAAGCTCTGACTTTTTTGACCTTAAAAGAATCTCTGATTGTGTCGCAAACATGGTTCTCGCACATGTTGCAAGCCATTCCATCAATGTTCACTGTTGTTTTGATCATACCTGTTCTCCTTCTTTGGCGTCTTGAGAGCCTTGAGCTTTTTGTGCTTTGTTAAAATCTTCTATAGCTTCTTGGAACATTTGCTCTACTTGTGTTACACATGCTTCAAGAGAATATTTTTTAGCAGATTCTGCATATTCAACTTCCATTTTCTTTCTGTAATCTTCATGTTCAATCCACCAGTCAATGCGCTCAGCAAGTGCTTTTACATCGTCTACAGGGAAAAGACTTTCTTCGCAAAGAGCAAATTGTGGAGTTGCACTCATTTTGCTATTTGCAATGATTGGAACAAGACCACCAGCAAAGGCCTCCATGCAAGACATGGCCTCAATTTCTGCCTGAGAAGCATGAACATAGAGGTCACACATAGCAATAATATCTAGAAGCTCAGGTTTTGTAAAAAACTTCATAATAGGTTTAACAGGAAGAATCTTTCCTTTTTCTTCTAGATATTCTTTACGAGGTCCTTGTCCTGCAAGAATAAGTTGAATCTTATCTCTGTATTTTGAAAGGTTGACTGCCTCAATTAAGATATCTTGACGCTTTTCAATGGAGTATCTGCCAACAGTGAGGATACAGAAATAAGGCTGAAGTTCAGCTGTCTTTGGAATTTTCCTGTAAACGAAATCGGGATCTATTCCATTGCTAATTACGTGAAGTTTTGCCTTGTAGTTATGTGCTTTTAGCTGGTCCGCAATCATTTTACTTGGGCAGTGAATATGTGTTGCATATTGGAAATTCCATTTTTTGAGAAGCCAGTAAATGAAGTCGTTGACAGGTTTTACTTCACCCATGTGGATTGAAGAAGAGATGTTTTCAGGTTGTACGTGAAATGCCATTGTGAATGGTTTATTTTGTGCTTGGCATTCCATGATAGTTCTCTTTGATAGCTCAAATGGCATATAGATGTGGACAAAATCTGCCCATGCAACGGCATCGTGGATGGTCTTTTCATCGTCCCACTTTGCAAATTTCATACCCTGCTTTGTGATAAGAGAGTCAAAAACAGGTACGTGATACGTATCAAGAGGATAGGTGCTCTGTCCTTCATTAGCCACACTTAAAGGGCGTACTTCATGACCATGCTTTTCTAAAATGGCTGCAAATCTTCTAGCCGATATTGTTACACCATTGTTTGCATCAAAAAATTGATCCGATACAAATAAAATCTTCATAGTTGCTCCTTAGGTTTATTCTTCAACTTTTCAGAACATTTCCAATAGGCACAAAACCTTCTCCTAACACTTCGTAAGTGTCTTGAATGAACATGAAGGCCCTGGAATCTTCTTCATAAACTATTTTGGTTAAATCATTTAACTGTCTATTATGCATTACTGCAATTAGTAAGGTTCTTTCTTGTCCAGTGTAGGTTCCAACACCTTTAATTGCTGTTGCACCATGGTCAAGTTCTGTGTTTATTCTTCTTGTTATCTCATTGCTTTTTTCACTGATAATATAGGCTGTTTTAGCATAACGAGTGCCAAGATTTAACATCATGTAGTTTACCATGTAAGTTGATATAAAGATTGTAATTATGCCACACAATGCATGTTGAATACCAAATACAAAAACGCCTGAAAGAAGAACAAGACCATCTGCTATAAAAAGTGCAGCAGCTGTTGATAGTGGAGTGTATTTGTTTATTATTTGGGCAATTATATCAGTACCACCAGTGTTGGCTCCAGTACGCATTACAAGTCCAACTCCGCCACCAACAAGACCACCACCAAAGAAAACAGAAAGCATTAAATCTAGGCTATCTGTATAAGGAACAATGCCGTTGTAACCTGTAAGTAAACCAAAAAAACTTGTCCAAAGCGATATTAAAATGGTTCCAGCAATACTTTTCATTCCATAGGCAATTCCAAATGAAAGCACACCAGCAATAAAAATTGGAACAGATACACAGAGCATTGCAAGTCCTGTATCAAAACCAGTTAGATGGTAAATTATTGTTGCAATTCCATTAACTCCACCGCAGGATATTTTAGCTGGAGTGATAAAACATGCAATTCCAAAGCCTGCAATGCAAGTACCTACTACAATGTAAAGAAAGTCACGTAATTTATGAGCCTTATACTGCGACATAGTTTCTGCGTTACCTACTTTTTTCATGTGGTTATAATACTAACAATCATGCTAGTTCTGCAAGTTCTTCCCATCTTTTATATAGGCCTTCTAGTTGTTCGTTAAGCTTATTGTATTCTTTTGCTTTTTCTCCTAGAGTATCGGCCTGTCCAGAAGAGAAGAATTTTTCTAAAACTTCCTTTCGCTCTTCCAGTTCCTCTATGTTTGCACTAATAGCCTCAAATTCCTTCTTTTGGTTAAAAGTTAGGCCTTTCTTCTTGTTTGAGGGTATTGTTTGGCCATTTTGTTTTGGCTTGAACCCTTTTGCAAGACTTTCTTTTGAGTTAATTTCTTTTGCTATTTTGGCCTCATTTGCCTTGGCTCTTTCATAGTTCTTGTAGTCCGTGTAATTGCCTTCAAATCTTGTTGTCTCTGGCATGATAATTAGCTCTGAACATGTTTTATCCAAGAAGGCTCTATCATGACTAACTGCAGCAACACAACCTTGAAAATCAGTTATGTATTGTTCAAGACGGCATAAAGTGTCTATATCTAGGTCATTAGTAGGTTCATCTAGCACTAGAAAGTTTGGATTACTTACAAGAGTTGCAAGTAAATAGAGACGCCTTTTTTCTCCACCTGATAGGATACTAATTGGTAGCCTGTGAAATGAAGATGGAAAACCAAAAAGTTCTAAAAATCTTGCTGGTGTTACGCTAAAACCTTGAGAAATTGTAATATTTTCTCCAATTTCAGATATGTACTCTAGCATTGTCTTCCCAAGAGGCAGTTTTGCTGATTTCTGGTCATAATAACCAAAGGCGGTATTAACACCGGTATCAACTTCTCCACTTGAGGCTTCCAGATTTCCAGTTATTAAGTCTAGTAATGTACTTTTTCCACTTCCATTAGGTCCAATGATTCCTATGCGCATTCCTTTTACAAATTCTATGCTCAAATCTTGGATGATGGTTTTGTCTCCACGTTTTGCACTGACATTTTTTAACTCTAAAATCTTTTTGCCAAGTCTTCGTGTGACGCTAGAAAAATCTCTTCCTTCCTCTTCTGGCTTTCTTTGAAGGCTTTTCATTTCTTCAATACGTTGTTTTCTTCCACCATCTTTTCCTGTTCTAGCTTGTGGGCCTCTATGAAGCCATTCAATTTCACGCCTGAGAATTGTTGCTAGTCTATCTTGTTCTTTTTGAAGTGCATTAAGCCGTTCTGCTTTGTGTTCTGTGAAACTTGTATAACCACCTTCATAGAAGAATGCTTTTTTATTGTCAAGCTCCATTGTTTTGGTACATATTTTGTCTAGAAAATATCTATCATGAGTGACTAAAAGTATTGTAAAAGAGCCTGTTGTTAGTTTTGTTTCTAGCCATTCTATGGCCGGAATATCTAGGTGGTTTGTTGGTTCATCTAAAAGCAAGATATTTGGTTCAATGGCCAAAATCTTAGCTATAGCTGCTTTTTTTTGTGTGCCACCTGACAATTGGGACATCAATTTGTCTATTGGTTCTTTTACTCCAAGTTCTCCAAGATAACTTTTATAATGGTCTTCTATATTCCAAAGGCCAAGGTTTTCTATCTCTTCAAATGTTTCATGATTGCCTTCTTGAAAGTCTCTTAAAAGTTTTACATGTGGATCATCTCCAGTGAGTAAAAAGGATTCTAGCGTACAATCAGATTCAAAGTGAATATCTTGTTCTAGATATGCAACTCTACATGAACTGTTAATTGTGACTTTGCCAGTATCGGGCTCTAAAGTGCGTGCCATTATCTTGAGAAATGTGGATTTCCCTGCACCGTTTTTGCCTACTATTCCTAGACGTTCGCCTACATCTAGGCCAAAACTAACGTTGGCAAAGAGAAAGTCGTCCTTGACTGTTTTAGATATGTTGTATACAGATATTGCATTCACATCCACGTTTTAGCAAAAAATTGCATAAGGGACAAGCTACACAAAAAAGAATACATACGGTAGTATCAAATTCATGCAAAAAGATGTTCAGTTAAGGCTACCTCCATGGAAGGCTGCCAATGAAAAAGAGATAAGAAAAGCTCTTGGAATTGGAGATTTCACTCCATTTCTTATTATTAAAAAGTCAATAGACGCTAGACGTAAGGATGTAATGGTGGATCTGATTTGTAGAATCAATCCGGAGAATATAATCTTTCAACCTATTGAACTTAAAGATGCAAATCCTGCTTTGGGGCAGGTTATAATTGTTGGAAGTGGTCCTGCTGGACTTTTTGCAGCGCTTACTTTGCTGGAAAATGGTATTAAACCTATAGTCTTAGAACGTGGTAAAGATGTTCATTCTAGAAGAAAAGATATTGCTTTAATTTCTACCCAAGGAAAGGTTGATTCTCAGTCTAATTATAGTTTTGGTGAAGGTGGTGCTGGAGCATTCTCAGATGGAAAGCTGTACACTCGTAGTAAAAAACGTGGTGAAAATTCAAAAGTTCTTAATCTTTTTGTGCAATATGGAGCCAATCCATCAATTTTATATGAAGCACATCCTCACATTGGCACGGACAAGCTTCCAAAGATTGTTGAAAACATGCGTAGTGCAATCATCTCTCACGGTGGTGAGGTTCATTTTGAAACTCAGATGGTTGATCTTATTCTTAATAATGAGTCTGAGCCCACTTGCACTGGTTGTATTGCCAAGAATTTGCAAACAGGCGAACTTTTATCTTATCTTGGTCCAGTAATTCTTGCTATTGGCAATGCTGCACGTGACACATTTGAAATGCTTCATTCAAGAGGTGTTCAACTTGAAGCCAAAGATTTAGCTATGGGTGTGCGTCTTGAGCATCCACAGCATTTAATTGACTGCATTCAATATCATAACTTAGAGGGAAGGGGTGATTTTCTTCCCGCAGCAGAATATAGTTTTATCACGCAAGTACCACTATCAGAGATTGATTTCTCGTGTAGTGTAAATTGTTCAAATTCTTCCAGGTCATTTATCAAGCCTACAGAAAAATCCTCAATTGGAGTCTACTCATTTTGCATGTGTCCAGGTGGCTTTGTGGTGCCAGCAGCATCAGATGCTCAGCAGGTGGTTGTCAATGGCATGTCTCCCAGCAATAGAGGCTCAAAATGGGCCAATAGTGGCATGGTTGTAGAATTTCCAACCTCTCTTTTAGCCGATACTCTCTATATACAAAAGCATCCACTTTGCATGATGAATTTACAAACTGAGATTGAAAAGGCAACATTTGAGGCTGCTTTGGGCTCTCAAAAAGCACCATCCCAACGCATGGTAGACTTCATGAAAGGGCATTTAAGCTCCTCTCTGCCTTCTTCTAGCTATGCTCCAGGCCTAACATCTTCCAATTTGCGCGAGATCCTGCCTCCATATGTCACAACCGCCTTATCTTTTGCCTTCAAGACCTTTGGTCGTAGCGCACACGGGTTTGAGACCAATGAGGCCATTTTGATAGGTAGCGAAACGCGTACCTCAAGCCCAATTCGCATAATAAGACATCCCGATACTCTTGCAAGTCTTTCCTTGAAAAATCTCTATCCATGTGGTGAAGGTGCAGGGTACGCTGGCGGTATTGTTAGTGCTGCCATTGATGGTATTAGATGTGCACAAATGATTGCCTATAGATGATTTTTTTCTGAGAATTTTCTTAAAAAAATCTTATTTTGGTACTTGTAACTCAAGAGAAGAGATGATAGGGTAATTTATGGTCTTGGGGTCTTGCTGTGTATTTTTCTCCCCACCCCAATCCTAAAAGCGCAGTGAGATGCCCAACCTTTTTTTGCAAAAAGCTTTTGAGAATGTTATACTGCCCTCATGAAAGACAAAGTTATTAAGACTAATGCAATGCGTATTCTTGAGAAAAATGGTATCTCTTATACTACTGTAACCTACAATGTAGATGAGAAGCATTTAGATGCAGTACATATTGCTACAGCCGCCGGGTTGGATCTTGAGAAGGTATTCAAGACAATTGTTATGGTTAATCAATCCAAAGAATTGTTTGTTTTTTGTCTTCCAGCTCAACTTGATATTAGTTTAAAGAAAGCACGTGACCTCACAGGTTCAAAAGGCATAGATTTGCTTGAACTGAACTTGCTTCAAAAATATACAGGTTACATAAGAGGAGGATGCTCTCCTCTTGGGATGATTCACAGCTATCCAACTTTTATTGAAGAACTTGCTACTATTGAGGATTTTATATATATAAGTGGAGGGCTAAGAGGCCTTCAAGTTTGTCTTAGCCCTGAAGATCTTCGCAAATGCTGCAATGCAACATTTGCATCTTTTACATAATCAATTTAGTGTATAGCTCACGCTAATAGTTGTTTGAGCATCAAACACGCTAGGATTTGAGCTAACATTGCCTGGGTTCTTTAAGTATATTAAATCTGTCTCAACTTCAACTTTAAAGCCATAATAGAAATTATAAGATCCAAAGAGGGAAGCAACAAATGAAGTTGTTACACTGTCTCTTAATTTGGCATTTGAGTCATTGTAGTTAGCTGTCTGGTGATCTGTAGTTGGTGTTGTTTTATTTGTATCTTTGTAGACTCTAGTCCAAGCAGTATATTTATCATGTGTGCCATGTAGCATTAGGAAGAGGCTTGTTCCTGCACTCCATTTATCAAGAACTTTATATTCTGCACTAAGATAGCCAACAATAGCATCTCCACCATATTTATAACCCAAAAAATCAAGGTTGTAGTTTTCTGTCCCACCACAATTACTCATTTCTCTGAGTGCTACAACGTAATTTATGCCATAGCGTCCATTTGTTTGCTCTCTTGTGGACTCTCCAGCTTGTTTGTCCCCATCTCTAAGGTACAAATATGGAGTAGTTATTGCACCTTCTGCATTAAGAGTTAGAATTCCTTTCTGTACTTCTGTAATATATGTAAGTCCAAGAAGATAACCAAGACCATTTGGTTCTGCTAGTTTGTCTTCAGTTGTTGAAGAAGGGTTTGGCTCTCCAGGAAGAACGGATTCATCAATAACCACTTGCCCATAAAGGTTTAAGCCCTTGATAATTGTCCAGTCGGCTTCAAAGGCAAGGATTGAATTAGTATTACTTCTAGTGTAATTGTTGTGATACATCATGGCTGGTGCAAAAGCAATGAGATCAATTTTATTGTCTTTACTCATGTACATAACACCCTCTGTGACTGTGAATGAGAGATTGTCTAAGATATTCCATTCTAGACGGTGGGCAATGAAAGCAGAAATTCCATTCATGTAATCTGATTGCCCATTTCCTATGCCGTTGAGACTTAAAGTCATAGTTTTGTCAACATTATGTTTATAATACATTTGAGGATGAGGGAATGCAGAGACCAAGAATGTATACTTGAAGTTCTTCTCATATGCAGTAAAGTGTGCTGCGTTGTGATACTTAAGGTGATCTCCTATGACAAAGTTTCCGGTTTTGCCGTTGCCCCAACTGAGCTTGTCTCTTCCAATAGTGAATGTCCAGTTTTCACCTCCAGCAGACACAAACGCCCTCAGCGGGAAATTGAAGTCCAGCTGTTTCATGTCGTTTGCTAGAAGGAAAGGAATATTTGTCCAAAGAACACTGTCGCCAAACTTTCTTGAAGTATCACCATTACTATTCCAGTCTTTTGCAGTGCCAAGGGAGAAGTCAAAGAACCCATAGAAGTTTTTAGCAATGTGTTCTTCTGTATTGATATTGATAAATTGTTTTTGCTTATCCCAGCCTCTAATCCAGTTGTCTCTTGTTTGGAAATATGTGGATTTTGGATTTGAATTAATATACGTTTCAACATCTACTTCAAGTTGTGCTTTAAAAACAGGGGCAGATGCATCTTTATTAAGAATTCCCATGATATTGTCGTAAAGCTCTTTTTGATATTCTGAAAGCGCACTTTTATCAATTTTTTCTAACATTGCCTTCAATTCTGAGCCACTGTAAGGGCCAGTAGTACTTGGCAAAGAATGTCCAGTTAATAAATATAAGTCAGATATTTTCTGCCATATACTATCATCTACAGAGTAGATTTTTTGGTAGTTATCGCACTCTGAATCCGTACCCCCCCCCACGGAGGCAAAACAAAGCCCTGTCATAAAAAGGCATAGAGCAAGAATAAGCAGTTTCTTCATAATTTCTCCTTTTAGAGAGGTATTTAAAAACCTCAGTAATCTCTCTTTGAATTCTACCAGTTGTTGCAATGTTTTGCACTAGCAATTTTATCTGCTAGAATTGGAATAGAATTGAAACCATCAGCCTCTTCACATTAAATAAAAAAAATTACATACTTGTGCTTTGCTTATGTCTTGTTAAAAGGCTGTCAAGAGGTGTGTCAAATGGAATCCAAACCAAAAGATGCAAATTACAACGGAATAACGGAAGGCGTTATTTGGAAGCAATTACTTAATTTCTTTTTTCCTATACTTTTGGGGACTTTCTTTCAGCAACTTTATAACACTGTTGATTCTGTTGTTGTAGGTAATTTTCTTGGAAAAGAGGCTCTTGCTGCAGTAGGTGGTGGTACCAGTACCGTTATTAACCTCCTAATAGGTTTTTTTACAGGTCTTGCAACTGGAGCCACGGTAGTCATTTCTCAGTATTTTGGAGCTAGAGATGATGCAAAAGTTCATGAGGCAATTCATGATGCTGTAGCTCTTTCTCTTATTGGTGGTGTGATAATTTCAATAGTAGGATACCTTACTGCAGAGCCACTTTTGAGGCTTATTGATACTCCTGAGGACATTATGCCTCTTGCTCTGAGCTATATTCACATCTATTTTGCAGGTGGAATATTTATTGTTATGTACAATATTGGAGCTGGTATTTTCAGAGCCTTTGGAGATAGTAAAAGTCCTCTGTACTTTTTAATTGCAGGTTGTCTTCTAAACATAGTTTTAGATTTACTTTTTGTTGGTCCTCTACATATGGGTGTTGAGGGAGCAGCTTATGCCACAGTTATTTCGCAAGTATTCTCTCTTATTC
>CAVEGR010000043.1:0-4480 GCA_963615565.1 Phocaeicola massiliensis
ACCCCCAAAGGCAGAACCAGAATCTGCAGTGTTACCATTACACTACATCCCAAAACGAACGAATTGAGCATACTAAAAAAACTAATCTAGTGTCAATAGAGGGCTTAAATTTTATGCTTTCTTAAACGCACTGACACGTGCACTAGCCGTGATGCCATAATCCGATACTATTCCATCAGAAATATACCTGTAACCCAGTCCAGCGACCATTGCACCGTTATCTGTGCACAATTTCAGGCTTGGAAATGAAACCTCAAAGCCCTTCTCTTCAAGTGCCGTCAAGGAGCTTCTGACAAGCGAATTTGCAGCAACTCCCCCTCCTGCAGATATTCTCTTAAGTCCAGTATCTTCTAGAGCTTTTTCAACTCTCTTCATAAGCATGCCAACAGCTACTCGCTGGAAGCTTGCGGCAATATTCTCTGGTGTAGCCTCTTTGCCAGTAGAGAAAATATCGAGCTGATTTATTACAGCAGTTTTCAAGCCCGAATAAGAGATATCGTATGGATGAAAACCCTTGCCCATCTTGGGGCCGGAGAAATTGAAGGCATAAGGATCACCGCTTTTTGCAAGACGGTCAATCATCACGCCACCGGGATATCCAAGGCCATAATGTTTAGCCACCTTGTCAAATGCTTCACCAATTGCATCATCAATTGTGGTGCCAAGTACATCTATATCATCATAGCTATTTACTTTGCAGATAACAGTATGGCCGCCAGAAAGAAGAACTCCCAAATATGGATATTCAAGTGGATGTTCAATCTGGGGAGCGTACAAATGTGCTCTTATATGGTCAATTCCAATTAATGGCACTTTAAGAACACTGGCCATACCTTTTGCAAAATTCAGACCAACTAAAAGAGATCCTAAAAGCCCAGGTCTAGATGTAGCAGCAATAGCATCAATGTCTTCAACATGCAATCCAGCTTGCTTAATTGCAGCACTTACTACTTGAGAAATCCACTCTGTATGAAGACGTGATGCCAACTCTGGTACAACTCCATCAAATGGTCTATGAAGTTCAATTTGTGTTGCAATAACATTTGATAGAATGTTCCTTCCGTCCTCTACCACAGCCGCAGAACATTCATCGCAAGAGGTCTCAATTCCTAAAACACGCATTTATAAATCCTCACCAAAATCAATACCATCATCCTCATCATCAGGATCAAACGATATTGGTGAGAATTTTCCAGCAAAGAACATATCAATCAATCTGCGCTGCATTGCTTCAGGTGCTGCATCATCAATATATGATGCCAACTCTTTTGAAAGAGGAATGCCATATACCTTAGCTCCACGCTTACTTTTCTTTGAGGTAAAAATCTCATCTGTATTAGGTACAATCATGATTTTGTTCATACCATTAAGGTACAATCCCCTCCCCAATTAGTCAACTATACAATCTCATCTGATTTTTGTTCATAAGAGGTTTTTGCAAAATAGTTATTATCAACCATTGTGAACGCAAAAAGGCTCAACAATTAGATTTGAGCCTATCTATTTTATATATTGTAAAAGCCTCAAGAGAGTTATTTACAGAAACTTATAAATTGAGTACATTAACGTTGCACGCCAAAGTAGCTCAGGGGTAGAGCAGCTCACTCGTAATGAGCAGGTCAAGGGTTCAATTCCCTTCTTTGGCTCAAGAAAAAAGCCCAGCAACGCTGGGTTTTTTGTTTGAGCAAAAGATATTGTGGGAATTGAAGCTTTGCGGTAGGAAGACGCGAATGCCTGGAGCATCTGAAGCAAAGCCGGCCCGCAGTGCGGACTTCCGGGAGCACGTAGGGCAATTCCCTTCTTTGGCTCAAGCAAAAAGGGATCCAGCGAAGACTGGGTCCTTTTTGTTTGGGCAAGAACCAGTGGGAATTGAAGCTTTGCGGTAGGAAGACGCGAAGGCTTGGAGCGTCTGAAGCAAAGCCGGCCCGCAGTGCGGACTTCCGGGAGCACGTAGGGCAATTCCCTTCTTTGGCTCAAGCAAAAAGGGATCCAGCGAAGACTGGGTCCTTTTTGTTTGGGCAAGAACCAGTGGGAATTGAAGCTTTATTGACAGAATTCACATTCAACACTTATCATGCACACAGAACAAAAAAGGACTGTGCCATATACAAAACTCAACAATTTTCATCATAGATCCTAAAGAGGACACTTAAAGACAATGAAAAAAATTCTAATTACCATACTTGCTCTATTTTTACTACTATCAAATCTCAACGCATTCTCCACCGGGGGAGGTGAGTTACCATTTGTAGAAAGCGGAGTACTCATTCCCATTGGAAACAACATCTACTCAAAGATGGATGCATTATTTATCATAGCAGGTAAAGGAACACCAAGCACATCAAGACCATGGACAATAGCCCAAGCACGAAACGAGCTACTTATCATAGAGCCAAGCAAACTTAGCAATGACGCACTCAAACTCTACACAGAACTTTATACATATCTCTTTACAGAAGATAAAAATACAATTTCCTTAACAGCAACAATTTCACCTGAAGCATATTTGCACACCAACACACAATACAACCGCGAAGAGTACTGGTTATACGGATATGAAGAAAGAAACCACATAGCATCACTTACACTTGACAACAGCACACACGGAATCTACGGCCACCTAGAACTTTCCACAGGCAAAGGCATGGTCTCTGTTGATGACGCAGCCTCAGAAGTCACCCTAAAGCAATACGTAGAAAGCCTAGGCAAAACCTGGGCCGGAATTGGCACACGCATAGCCGAATCAGATGGCGAAAACATCAAAGTCGTCAGCGCCCAGAAAAACTACTCTAATATCTTTTCCTTCAATCTTCCCTCAATAAATAATACCGATATTAATATGCCCCGCCGTACATATCTAAACTGGGCAAACTCATTTATGACACTTGGAATCTATAGAGCACAAAAAAGCTGGGGTTACAACAAAGGTGGAAACTTCATCTTTGACACACATAATGACTACTACTCTTGGCTAGGCCTAAAAACATATTCCAAAAACTTCAACTTTGAATACTCCATAACCTTACCAGAAACCTACAGTGGCGGAACCAATTACTACTTAGAAGATAAAGAAGCTTACAGACGAGTATTTGTCGCCCATCAAATAGAATTTAGACTCTTTGACAAAGTCAACATTGTGCTAAGTGAAAACACAATGTACAAGTTTACTGACTACTTTGACATTTCTCAAATCAATCCAGCAACGTTCTTCCATAGCAATGTCAATAATAATCAATTTAACTCCATAGCTCACATAGAGTTTGAATATTCAATAATACCTTCATTACTGCTCTATGGCTCATGGGTTTGTGACCAAGGCTCAATGCCCGGCCTAGAAGACAGAACCACAGAAGATCAAGCCATGGGATTTTCATTAGGTTTAGAGTATAACACATTCATCAACAAAGGAATTGCAAGATTCTCAATTGAAGGAATATACACAAATCCAGCACTCTACAGACCAACAGGCAGCTCAGATTTCATTGTCAATTACAACGCAATATACTCAGATGACACCAAATACTTCCGCTATCCATTTTTTACCTATATTGGCTACCAATATGGAGGCGATACCATTAGCCTACGAGCAGACGCAAATTACAGAAAAGACAACATATACGTATATTCCAACATTGAACTACGCTTTGATGGAGAATTTACACTCTATGACAAGTACAACTGCCCCATGCTAATAACAGCCCCAAGTGGCAACTATGATACAGTACTAACATTCAACATAGGAGGAGAATACACCACCAAATTTTGGACCACCCTCCCCTTCAAATTCTTTGTGGATATCACATTCATAAACAGTACTAAACGCGGTTTTGACGCCCAGTTTGCCATAGGAAGCTCTCTTTCCTACACATTGAATAAACACTAAAAAAAACATATGCTTACGCTGTAAACCGCAATACAACCACAACAGGAGCCACAAATGTCAAAAAAGAAATTTCTTTTCATTATAGCAATATTTACAATTTTTACATGCATATTCTCACTTACATCATGCAAAACAGCCACCACAGAAGACACTTGGTTTCACTACACTAACAAATCCATATTCGTGCAGCTTGATGCAAACTACACAACAGGCTACGAGTGGACAGTAGACATTGATGGCCAGTGCATACAACTTGAAGATGCAAACTACACCCCAGACAATGCACCAGAGGGTATGGTTGGAGTTGGAGGCACCTGGAAATGCACACTCAACGCAGTTTCAGATGGCAATGCCACACTCACATTCACATATGCACGCCCATGGGATAAGACCGATATTTCTGAAACCCACATCCTAAAAGTCTCAGTCTCCAACGCCAAAATCCACACCATCCAAGAAAAATCCAGCAAATAAAATTATTTTTTTAGTGCGATTTTTTGCAAAAATCGCAATGGAATTGTCAGAAAATCTTGATTAATAAGTAGAGGCAATCTTCCTCGTAGAGCAAGGACTTACTCTAGTATGATTGATGCCAAC
>CAVEGR010000044.1:0-6060 GCA_963615565.1 Phocaeicola massiliensis
CAAAGTCCAGCATGACCTTCATGCCACGAACTTCATAAATCTTATCGCGAATAGTATGCTCTTCAACAATGGCAATTTCTTTAGAATCATCTGGCACAATAGTATCTCCTGTTTTTGGCTGTGTGTATTCGTCATTATAGTGTGTTTCTTTAATCCATGAAACAAATAGTTTTTTGCAAAAACCTCTATGTATAATATAGGCAAATTTACTCTCAAATACCAAGCTTTTTTATTTTTTCCTTTTCCGCCCCATGCGGGGCGCTTTAAGACTTTACGCCTTAAGAAGAATGAGAGCCTTCTATAGCTCAAAGATCGCAAAATTTTAGAAAAAAGTTCCTCTGTGTCAAAATTAACTAAAGGCCATGTAAAGACCTTCAAACAAACTTAAACAAATTTTAGCGGGGGGGGGCAATACGTGCTTGAAGCACGTCTCATGCCCTACGAAAGGATAGCTTGTGCTTCCTATTAAATCTAATGCCACAAAAGTTGGCTAAATTACGGAGCTTGTTATGTTGAATCTAAAACAAAACGTAATCTTTAGCGTGACAACTGCACTTGCTGCAGCTGTATTCGAAATTGGTCTTATCCACGATTTAGTAGAGCAGGAATACAAAATGTTCATAAAAAGGACAGAGCGTTCTGGTTCTACGCTATTTGAAGACTACTCCTCCAAGACAATTGATGTCCTAAAAAACGATGAAAGAGTGTCATTCTTTAATCCCTACGATGTTCCAGAAAAATTAGAGCTTGGAGATGTCGTATGTAGCCTGACCAATGTCCAAGATGAGGCAATTCTTAAGGCAAATATTTGGGGCGATGATTTCTTCGTAAAAGTCCCTAATGTAGATGCTATTTATTTCTAAGGAGGGCTGAATGAAAACACAAAACACTAACTTTGGGGGCTTTGTCCCCCAAAAGGAGGCTCAAACAAGTTTTCAGTCAATAAGATGGGAGCTTGAGGTCTTGCATTCATCTCTATTCAAGATCCAAGAGGACTATAAACCACAACACATTTGAAAATATTTGGATTTTACGCGCATGAGCGCGTCCTTCCCCCTTACGAGAAGCCTGTGCTTCAAAAAATTCACTGTTGTGCTATATGCACAGAAGGAGATGTTCCTTATGAGTTTTAACAACTTTGATGGAAAAACACTACTTACAGTCTTAACACCGAGTAACGATGTTAAAGTCGAAATTGCATTATCAGATTTACAAGAGAATAACACATACTTGTTGTACATGATCTTGTCATCATTTTGTATGAATTCTCTTGGAGATGTAATGGTAGCGAAAATAATTGAGTGCTCTGTTACAGCTGACGGTAAGCCAACAATCTATCTCTCACCTGAGGAGACAGAGTCAATTAGCTTATATGGCACAACATGCACATTAAAGAACATCGATAATGTTGGATTTGTAGCAATAGAGTCTAATGACTTTTCTGCTTCAAAGATTGGTTTAAAAGGGGTTCATGCAGGATGGTTTTAATGGTTAACACTATTTCAAAATCAGAACCTATTTCCGTTATGGAAGTAGAGCATGTGTTTCTGGATTGTCAGTTATTGACTAACAGTAGCATTCATGTAAATGTTTCATGCCTTTTTGATAATTTTGATGACGAATACTTCCTATATTTAGCTCTTTATGATGCTAGGTCGCACAAGATTATTGATGAGGCTATCTGGACTGCAGGACTAGATGAGAGAACCAATATGCTCATGACTACCCTCGACAATGAATACTTTGATGATTCTGTCAAATTTGGGTCTCTTAAAGTTTGGCTAGAACCCTCTCCAAACTACGATGTTGTCCTTCATGCTCAAAATGAGGCTAAAGAAAGCGAAATTGTTCTAAATGGAATTGGGGCTTATCCACCTCTGATGTAACATCTAGTAGAAAAAACAAGTTTCCTCTAACAAACCAAGGAGCTTGTTTCCAAGCCTTCTAAGAAATCAACAACAGCTACAGAAACATTAATGTCACAATCTACCAACTAGGCAAATTACGCCTAGTTGGTAGGCGTTTATATGCTCCCACAAAGGGAGAAAGGAGAAATATCATGGAAAACGGCAAAGCGTTATTCTTAAATGCTGAGGAAGTGGCTCAGATACTAAATGTATCTGTACCAACAAGTTACAAAATAATTCAAAAAATGAATCGTGAACTTAAAGCAAAAAATTATTTCACCTGTGCAGGGAGAATAAATAGGAGCTTTTTAGAGTCAAAAATTTATGGAGGCTTTGATGGTTTACAAAGATGAAGCACGAAACACATGGTATGTAAGATTTAAGACCAAAGATACTTTCGGGAAAACAATTGAAATTTGGAAACGTGGATTTAAGACAAAGCATGCTGCCTCAGAATATGAGGCAGAGCGAAGGAAAATCATTGCAGGTTCCACAAGCATGAGCTTTGAAAATTTCTGTACACAGGTTTTTCTGCCATTTTGCAAACTTCGAGTTAAGGACTCTACCTATAACAACTACGAAAGCATTCTCAAAAAAGATTTAATCCCCTATTTTGGGACCCTTAATCTTGAAGATATAACTCCAGCGCAGGTAGTTGAATGGCAAGATTTGAGGATGAACCTACAGAAAAAAGTAAAAAAAGCAAGCTCGTTGCAAAACGAACACAAGATACTTTCCATGGTTTTCAAACATGCTATGCGTTACTATGGGTTGGCAAGAAATCCTGCAAGTGTTGTAGGGAATTTTAAGAACACAGAACATAAGGAGATGAGCTTTTGGACACTTGAAGAGTACAAAAAGTTTGCCAGAGAGATAAAGGACAATCCTATTTATTCCATAAGCTTTGACTGTTTGTATTGGCTTGGTCTTCGTCGTGGAGAACTTATTGCGTTACAGAAGAAAGACATTGACCTAGAAAAGAAACTTGTTTCTATAACCAAAACTCGTTATAGAGCAAAAGGAGGCATTTATCGGGTTACACCACCAAAAACACCCCAGTCTAAAAGAGAGGTTTTTATTCCAGCGTTTTTGGTTGACAAGCTTAAAGCGTATATGAGCACAATCCTAGGCTTGTCAGATGAAACTTTTATCTTTCCTGTTACAGGCGAAGGTCTAAAGCGTTTTATTGATAAAAATGCTAAAAAGGCTGGGATTAAGGCTATACGCGTACATGATTTGCGTCATAGCCACGTTAGCCTTTTAATACAACAGGGGTTTTCTCCCCTTGCAATAGGAAAACGAGTAGGTCACAAAAGTCAAGAAATAACATATCGATATGCCCATTTGTATCCACAGGTACAAACCGATATGGCTGAAAGCCTTGATGCTCTTAATTCTCAAGACTCTACAAACATAGCTTCTTAAGCCGAAAAAGTTCGTTGCATTAAAATTGTAACGGACTTTTTCTTTTTATTTCTTTGAGATACAAACAATTTCTGATATCATTTTTATGTGGCTAAAATTAAGAAAGATAAAGACGATATTAAGTATGCAAAATTGCCAACCTCTCCAAATAATATTCAAGAGGCAAGAATTTTTGAGACTTATACAAATGAGGATGGTCGCGAGGTAGAGCGGCCATGGAAAGATTTAAAAATAGTTGAGGCCTCTTTCGCATACAACATTGTACACTGTAAAGAAAATAAAAACAGAAAATTTCGTTTTTTCTGTCCTGTGCGAGATTCTAAAGACCCCAATAAAATATGTAATGCAGAACTGTTCTTATTTTCTAAAGGAGAAAAAGTCTGTTTTAAAACTGTAGAAGGCTCTTTTCATACGCATACTTTTGCAAACAAAATACATGATATCTCAAACACCGTAATTTTTAACCCAAGGACATTCCTTGAGAAACACAATTAATCCCCAAAAAAAGAAAGAATAAAAACGAACCTATCACTGTTTATGAAGATATTGCAGATGTACCATTTGAACCTCCCGAAATAATCCAGCCAACAAACCTTAGCGAGTTTTACTTCCAGACTAGAACAAAGAACATGTTGGACTATTTTCCTAATCAGAAGGGAGACTATCACCATAAATATTGTGAGGGACTTGTTAATAAAGAGACCATTACAAATTTTAGATCTGGCTTGTATCAATTTGGAATTCCAATTTTAGCCATTGGTGAGATACCTAACAAAAAAGAAGATGAAATTGCACAATATCTATTGAAATACAACTCTTTAGAAGAAAAGACCACTATAGTTTTACGTGATCCATTTCCTGTAAGTGAAACGAGCGAAAATAAAGAGCGTCTTTATTTTATTCTCTTTGCAGACAGAAACCCTTGCAAAGAGGGAAAAAAATATTTGATTTTATGTGACTGGGAGGGCTCGCTTTTGTTTAAATTGAGTATTCCAACTAAAAAAGACAAAAAGAGCATTGAAGTAAGAGTTGTAAAAGGAGATATTTCAAAAGCCTCTTAGCATAAATTAAGCAATTGAGGTATAATTTTGTGAAAAGTTAACATAAAACCTTGATGTTTTCCAAAAACAGCGATATACCACACATAGAAGTTTGGACAATTTCGTCCCAAGTACAAGGTGAAATGCATGGTTAAAAGAGATTTCTATATGCACCGACTGATCCACAACATGTGGAACGGTGAGATAAAAGTCATCACAGGCATACGCAGATGCGGCAAGTCCGTACTGCTTTTCGACTTGTTCTTCGAGTATCTTCTTTCACAGAAGGTTCCGGAAGACCATATTCTTAAAATCGAACTGGATCAACGGCGATGCTATAAGTTAAGAAATCCAATCATCCTGTGCGAATATGTAGAAAGCATCGTCCGTGACAGGATGAATGAAAAGTTTTATTTGTTAATTGATGAGGTGCAACTCACCACAAAAGTGGTGGACAAGGAGAACAGTGACATCGAAGTTACAATCTACGATATGTTGAACGAACTCAAGGCATATAAAAACCTTGATGTTTATGTCACCGGCAGCAATTCCAAGGGGTTGTCGAAAGATGTTGCCACCGAGTTTCGCGGCCGAGCTACGCAGATTCATGTGTTCCCACTGTCTTTTGCAGAGTTTTATTCCGCTGTGGGTGGTGATGAACGAAAAGCATTGGATGCTTATATGCTCTACGGCGGTATGCCGAGACTTTTGGCGTTGGAGGACGACAAGGACAAGAAAGATTATCTGACCTCTCTATACAGCGAGCTGTATGTCAAGGATATCGTGGAGCGAAACGGCATTGAGCGAGAGGATATTCTGAATGACCTTCTGGACTTCCTTGCTTCTCAGATCAGTTCGCTGACGAATCCAACCAATATTGCAAATGCCATTTCGTCCATAAAGAAAGAGAAGGTCAATCCTGCAATGATTTCAAATTACGTGCAGTATATTATCGACTCTTTCCTCGTCTCAGTGGCAAAGCGGTACGATGTCAAAGGAAAGACCTATTTTAAGTATCCCAACAAGTACTACTATACGGATATAGGGCTTCGTAATGCGCGGCTGAATTACCGTCAGTACGACCCCGGCCATATCATGGAAAACATAATCTACAATGAACTATTGCGGCGCGGGTATTCCGTTGACGTTGGTGTGGTTTGTGACCGTGCATGCGGCAGCAAGGTTCAGAAAGAAATCGACTTTGTGGTAAACGATGCGGATAAGAAAATCTATATCCAGTCAGCCTTTCGTATGGATACCGATAAAAAAGAAACCTCCGAACTGACATCGCTGATGCTTACCAAGGATTTTTTCAAGAAGATTATCGTCCGAATGGATGTGCCGCACAATTTTTATGACGACAACGGCATCTTTCATTGCAACCTGATTGACTTGTTGTTGGGACGAGTAGAATTGTTCTGACGAAATAACACACTAATTGGGACTTGACCCTTTGCACTCTACATCTTCATGGAGGAAGTTCCACAGTTTCACCATACTCACCATTGCTACAAAACGCCGACACAAGAAAAGATAGAAAGCCTATCGAGGTCAAAAAATTTGACCTCGATACAAACAGAAGGAATAAAAGGTGGTCGAGCAGATCTTCCATGGGCTTTCACCAAGTTTGGAAGTAAGCGTAATCTCGTAGCCTAGTTTTTTTGATTAATTATTGAGAGACAATAGTG
>CAVEGR010000045.1:0-7489 GCA_963615565.1 Phocaeicola massiliensis
CTATATGGTCCTGTTGTTGAAGGAAGGCTATGTCCTTGACATAAGTAGACGTACTTTATTGCTTCGTACTCTTGGCTTGTTGCAGGGTAAATCTTTTGTAAATTATTACCCCCCCCCGTGGCATAGGCACATGCTAAGCATAGAACGCAAAGCAATCCTATAAAAAACCGTTTTTTCATTAGAAGTCCCTCCGAATTTAATGTTGATTAGAGTTATTCCTTTAAAACTCTTTGTCTTGATAATACTTCACGTTTTTAGAATTAGCAAAGAGGTTTTTGCAAAAAGCAATGCCAAAAACCTTGAGACCGTTTTCGCGTCTTCCTACCGCGGAGCTTCGAGCCCACTGTGCCGTTGCATTAAAGACAAAAAAACCAATCCTTGCGGATTGGCCTTTTCGTCTTACGCCCGGCAGGGCTCGAACCTGTAACCTGCGGATTCGAAGTCCGACGCTCTATCCAATTGAGCTACGGGCGCATATGATTAAAGAATATAAAAAAAGGGTGGAAGACGGGACTCGAACCCGCAACAACCAGATCCACAATCTGGGGCTCTACCGTTGAACTACTTCCACCATTGTTTGTTGACTGCAGTAAATATGCCTTATGAAACAAAAAAAGTCAACAAGGATTAACTAGGAACTGTATCAAAATAATTTGAGCATTTCTACTGCTTCTGTTCCCAACCTTCTTTGTCATTAATCTTAGCCATAAGTTTTGCAATGATACAAACTGTGTTCCATTCAAGTGGAGCTGCGCACAATGTAGTAGTTAGTTCCTTACATAACTTTTCAAGTCTTTCTTGTGTCATTGAAGAATCTGTCTGTAATATTGCAGGGCCGTAGCTTTTTTCCATCCATCTTACAACATCTTGTGGTGTAGCAATCCTAGATTCTGTGAAACAATAATCTTCAAGTTCAACAGTATTAAAGTTCTCATGCAAAAGGTCTACAAGTTCTTTTCGTGACCAGTAGTTGTCATAAATGATTTTTTCTGCTCTCAAAAGAATGTCCTGAGTTGGTCCCATATGGATAAAATTTGACAGTCTAGATGCTTCAGAGGCTATTGTTTCACATAAGACTATGTCTCCGTTGGTGGTAAGATGTTCTTTTATTTTTTCTAGAAGGAGAGAAGAATCGGTCTTGTTTTTGAAGAGATTGCGTCCCAAGATGTGCTCAAAAAGGACGCCATTTCCAAGTTGAGTGTCTAAGTTGTCTAGAGCAGATGAGAGCTCTTTTTCGCATAAGACTACTGGGGCAGTGACGCTGTCTAAGGAAGAAATATAGTGGTTTATATAGGCCTGCTCATCAGATGTACGAACAACAGCAACTGCAAGACCTTCTGGTGTTTTTCTGAAAGCTTCCCAAAGAAGAAGACCATGTCCAGCGTTGAGTATGAGAACTCTGTCTGAGCGTATGATATTAATTTTAGAAAATATTAAAGTTCTTAAATCTTCAAGAGCTTTACTTCTTCCACTAACTGTTCGTCTAAGCCAAAGGTCTCTGGCTTTGTCGTCAGGAGAGAAGGTTAAGTTTTCAGGAAAGGCATTAATATCTACGCTTTCTAGCTGAATTTCGCGACGTTTGTTTACTATGTCTGAAATTTGTTTTTCATAGCCTAATTTGCCAACATGATAGAAAATTTTGCCTTGAAGTTCGTTGGGAAGATATTGTTGAGCAACCCAGTGGTCTTGGTAGGCATGCGGATACATGTAGCCTTCACCGTGTCCAAATCCCTTTGAATCCCTACTTGCATCTCTGAGATGGTTTGGCACTTCTGCTTTAGCTGCTTCCTCTTCAACACTTTTGAGAGCATCAAAGAAGCCCATTGTACTGTTGCTTTTTGGAGCGGTTGCTAAATATAGTGCTGCGTGGGCTAGGTGGTATCTGCCTTCTGGCATTCCAATCATATTGAAAGCTGCTGCGTCAGATTGAACAACTACAATAGCATTTGGATCTGCAAGGCCTACATCTTCACATGCGCTAATCATCATTCTGCGGAAAATAAAGCGAGGATCTTCTCCTGCATAAACCATTTTTGCGAGCCAATAGAGTGCGGCATCTGGATCGCTACCACGTAGGGATTTGATGAAAGCACTTATGACGTCAAAGTGGTAATCTCCTTCTTTGTCATAAAGAACTGCTTTTCGTTGAATGCTTTCTTCTGCAGTTTCCTTTGAAATGTAAACTTTTTTTCCATCTTTTGGTGTTGTCTCTACTGCAAGTTCTAGTGCATTTAAAAGGCTTCTTGCGTCTCCTGAAGCTACTTCAACAAGATGTTCTAATGCTCCTTCTTCAAATTGAACATCTAAGTTTCCATAACCTCGTTCTTTGTCTCTTATTGCTTGCCATGCAATTTTTGTTAAATCTTCATTTGTTAATGGCTTAAGCTGGAAGATTCTAGAGCGGCTTACAAGAGCTGCATTAACTTCAAAGAAAGGATTTTCTGTAGTTGCACCAATTAAAATAAATGTGCCGTTTTCAACCCATGGAAGTAGGGCGTCTTGTTGGCTTTTATTCCACCTGTGAACTTCGTCTACGAATAAGATTGTTCTTTTGCCATACAAATCCAGCCTTTCTTTGGCTTCTGTAATTTCATCCCTTAGTTCTTTGACTCCAGACAGAACTGCGTTGATTGTAGAAAAATGACTTTTTGTTGTATTTGCAATTACTCTAGCAAGGGTTGTTTTCCCTGTGCCTGGAGGACCATAAAAGATTACAGAGGATAGCTGGTCTGCTTGAATTGAACGTCTGAGCAATCTGCCTGGACCCACTATATGGTCTTGTCCTATATATTCATCAAGGGTTCTTGGTCTCATTCTATAAGCTAGAGGTTGATTTTTGGTTTCTATTCGTGAACTATCAAACAGCTGCATGCTTTCCTCTTTGATTTTGCAAAAAACTCTACTCTAGGCCAAAAACTTTTGAGACAGTTTCATCGGCATTTGGATCTGGTGTAGTTCTAAGCAGAATTTCAGCTTCTTTCAAACTATTGAAATATAAATCACATATGTAATTTGCTAATTCGTCAAGTAAATCAATTTCTCCTATTTGCATAATGTCTTCATTAAACAACACTTTCCTTGTTTCAACCCAAGCTTTGTATTGTGTGGTTACTTCTTTCCATTTTGACAAATCAACATTATTTAATTTTTGTCCAATGTATAGTTTGATTTCTGTCCCAAACGCTGTTTCATAAGCTACAGATGCACTGTCATTGGACTTTTCTACTAATTCTATTGGGGTTTCAAACGTCATTTCACTAACGGTAGTGTTAAGATACGTGCGTACATCTTCAAAATTCTGTAATGAATACGTATTCATGTAAGATGTCCACTCTGAAAGAAGTTTTGTCATTCCTGGAATTTCAGAAGCATTATATTGTACAAATGATAGACTTGTGGGTAAAAAAGAAACGGCTTGAGTAACCTTGAAGTATAGAGTTGAAATGGCGCTTTCGTTTGCACTATTTAATGCATAGTGAAGAGCGTAGTCATATTCTTCTGTTTCATCCTCAAAATTAATTGTGCTGGCACAGGAAACCAATGTCATTAGGAGAAAAAATATGACTAAAACTTCAAAGATGTACCGTCTTTTCATAGCAGGATGATAACATTTTCAATGTTATTTGAATACCTAGCAAGCTTAGGAACTGTATCAAAATAATTTGAACATTTCTACTTGTTCTGTTCCCAACCTTCTTCATCATTAACTTTAGCCATATTACCATATTGTCTAAAGTCAATTCCTTGAATCTTGAAAACATTACTTCGTATAAATTGCTCAACTTATTTCGCTACAGTTCCTTTAGGAAAAAGCTGTGTTATTGTATATTCATTCATGAAGGTTTCATGCATGAAGGTGTAATGCTTTTCTTTTCCATTCTCAATGATAGGAAAGGAGATTCCTACACATTCTAATTGAAGAATTTGAGGGTTGTGGTTTTGCCTAGATAATGTACTTCCATATAATCCATATAAGTTATCTCCTACAATTGGATGCCCGGTCCATGCAAGATGGGCTCTAATCTGATGTCTAAAGCCTTTTGTTATAGTGCAATAAAAGATATCTTCATTTCTAAGTACGGCTGTTTGATATAGAACTTTTGGGCTTGCTTTTCTTTCATCAAGTGTTGCTCTAACTTCTTTTCCTTTGGGGCCGTATGATCTAAAATAGCTTGAAATGGTGATAATGCCTGTTTTTTCTTCAATATTATAACCCTTTAGGCTATTGTTCTCAAAAGTTTTTGCAATGTAGTATTTTTCAAATAAGTTGTTTTCTTGCAGTCTTTGCATCTTCTCATAAAATTGTTGATTCTTTGCAAATAGCACAATACCAGAAGTTGCCGTATCTAGCCTATGCAGGGCACCACCTTCCCAAGAATTCTTTCCTTTTACTTCTAGGATGCTTGGACAGATTTTTCCAGCTTGATCTAATAATGTTCCATCCAATGCTTGTGATTTTAATGGCACAGTTGGAAGGCCATGTGGTTTGTTTAACAAGAGAAAGTTTTCACATTCATAAAGAAGAATGTCAGGAAGAAGATCTGCAATCATATCTAAAGACAGTATATTTTAATATGTGATTTTCAACTAGCTTATGTGTGATTTTTGAGAAGTTTTGCATGAATAAGCCTCATTTACTTGACGAGAAGTAATTTTTACATGAAATTAATGGCATGAATAGGGAAAATGTAATTTCAACCCCAAAGACTAGGGTTAATGGTCTTCTTAAAAATGTTTATCTGTGGATGACTGCAGGTTTGGCGCTCACTGGTATTGTGGCTTATGGTGTTGCAAGCAATTTAAGCCTTCTTAATGCAATTTACTCATCAGGTGGATTGTTTGCAATTATCATTGCACAGCTTGTACTTGTGTTTGTTCTTTCCGGTAGAATTAATAGAATGTCTACTGGTGCTGCAATTGGTTGCTTTATTGGCTATTCAGTGCTCACTGGATGTACTTTGAGTTCAGTATTTCTTGTATATACAGATGTTACAATTTCAAGAGCATTCTTTACTACTGCTTTAATGTTTGGTGGAATGAGCATTTATGCAATGACAACAAAGAAGGACCTTTCAAGCTGGAATTCTGTTCTAGTAATGGCTCTATGGGGCATTATAATAGCATCTCTTATTAATTTGATTTTCAAGGCAGAGGCAATTTACTACCTTATAAGTCTTGTGGGCGTTATTGTGTTTGCAGGTCTTACTGCTTGGGATACTCAGAAAATCATTCAAATGAATGAGTCTTATGGTTATGGTATTGATGAAGCAACTTATGTGAAGCTTTCAATTCTTGGTGCTCTCACGCTTTATCTAGACTTTATCAATATCTTCCTGTATCTCCTTAGGTTGTTCTCTTCTTCAAAATCAAACAGAAACTAATCAAATAGAAACTACGTGTTAAGGGTTGCCAGTAGGTAGCCCTTTTTTGTGGTCTCTTTTTTCTCTCTAGAGAGATTTTCTAAAAATCTTAGCATTTGTAATTCTTTGTGTTATAGTGTCATCATGAAGTGTATTGAAGTCTTTGAAAAAACATATCATAAAGCACCACAGGAGTTATCTTTTTGCCCGTATAGGGTATGTCCGCTTGGCGCACATATTGACCATCAATTTGGAAAGATAAACGGATTTGCACTTGATAAGGGTGTTCACATTGCATATAGTCCTAAGTTTAATGGTATTATAGAGTTACGTTCTGTTAACTTTCCCAAGCGTGCTCAGTTTTTTGTCAATGCTGTTCCGGAACAGAAACAGGGAGATTGGGCAGACCATTTGCGTGGTGCTACCAAAATGCTGAGTGAGAAGTATAAACTGAATGTAGGACTCTCTGGTGTGATTGAAGGTAGTTTGCCTATTGGAGGACTTTCTTCGTCAGCTGCTACTATTATCGGGTTTTTGAAAGCGTTATGCAAAGTAAATGGAATACAGCTTGGTGATATGGAGATGATTCTCATGGCCAAAATGGCAGAAAATGAGTATGTTGGGGTGTCATGTGGAAAGCTTGACCAAAGTTGTGAGGTGTTGGCAAAAAAAGACCACTTGTTGTATTTGGACACTTTAAATGACCAGTATGAACTTATTCCAACTGCCTCTAATATGAAACCATACAAGTTTGCAGTTTTCTTTTCTGGCTTGGAGCGCTCGTTGAAAAATTCTAAGTATAATCTCAGGCAAGATGAGTGTAAGGCTGCAGCTTATGCGCTTTTGGCCTATGCTAGTATGGACTATAATTCGTTTGAACAAACGCACTTACGTGAAGTGCCGTATGAAGTCTTTGAAGAGTATAAGGATAGACTTCCTGCGCTTTGGAGACGTAGGGCAGAGCACTATTTTACAGAGTTCAACAGAGCTGTGCAGGGTGCAGAGTTATGGAGGCAGGGAGATCTTGAAGGATATGGAGCTTTAGTGTTTGAAAGTGGGGCCTCCAGTATTTACAATTACGAGTGTGGCTGTGATGAGCTGAAAAAACTTTATGAGATTATGCGTGCTACTTCCGGTATCTATGGAGGAAGATTCTCAGGTGCAGGTTTTAAGGGTTGTTGTATGGCTATCATTGATCCAGAGCTGACAGATGAGATTGAGGCTAAAGTTAGTGTCCAGTATTTGAAAGCTTTTCCTGCATTAGATGGCAAATTTTCTTTCCATGTCTGTGAGAGTGCAGATGGAGTAGGAATTTAAGACTTTATTCGCATAAATCTATAAGAGGATGTTATGGATGCAATTATTTTAGCTGCTGGATATGCAACACGCATGTATCCGCTTACATTGAATTTTCCAAAACCCCTACTTGATGTAGGTGGTAAGCCTATTTTGGACTGGCTTTATGAAGATCTTAGAACATGTGAGGTTGAAAATTTCTACGTGGTCACTAATCACAAATTCTTTCCAAATTTCTGCAATTGGGCAAAAGATAAATCAAATATAGTTGTACTAGATGATGGCAGTACCTCCAACGAAACACGCCTTGGCGCTTTACGTGACATTACATTTGTACTTGACCACGATTCACACCAGCAACTTTCTGACATATTTGTCCTCGCTGGCGACAACGTTGTAGACTTCTCCTTTTGTGCTTTCTTGGATTATGCACGACACAAGGGCACAAGTTGCGTCATGCGTCACTATCAGTCCGATATCTCTCGCCTTAGGCGTACTGGAGTTTGTGTTATAGATGATAATGACTTAATTTTAGACATGGAAGAAAAACCACAAGAACCTAAATCAAACTGGGCAGTTCCACCATTTTACTACTACAAAGCACAAGATTTACCACTTCTGTATACTGCTATTGAATCAGGTCTTAATGTGGATGCACCAGGCTCTTTTGTCTCTTATTTGGCAACTCGCCGGCCAGTGCATGCTTATCTTATGAAGGGACAGCGTTTTGACGTTGGAACCATTGAAGGCTATGAGCAACTACGTAAGACTTACAATGGAGAGGTTTTTGCAAAATGAGCTTTGTGAAGATTGGTTTTGGATTTGCGAGATAA
>CAVEGR010000046.1:0-23498 GCA_963615565.1 Phocaeicola massiliensis
ATACAGAGGTAACTGAAGATCTACTCAATGAAGGCATTGCAAGGGATGTTGTTCGTGCAATTCAGACATTGAGAAAAGAAACTGGTCTTGATGTCAGTGACCGTATCATTCTTACAATAGGTGGAGATGAGGTAATGGAGAAGGTCTATAACCAGTTTAAATCATTCATTGAAGCAGAAACTCTTTGCAGTAGTTCTTCATTTGATAAAAACTTAGATGCTCCTGTTACTGAATCTGGTGCTCGTATAAGGATTGAAAAAGCTTGAGTTTATGAAAACTGATAAAGTCCATCCAATAGGTTTTCTTTGTGTGATATTTGCTTGTGTATTGATGTTTATGTCTTCGTGTGCAACAAAAAGTCCACTAAAGGATAAAATGTTTGTGCAATCTTATGGGATGGACGGTCAGTTTGTAATTACTGTTGATGCATCTAAACTAGATTTAGGAGAGTATGTAGATATTTCAGATAGCTCTGTTAACTACGTTGCCAACAGAATGAGTAGGCTTTCCATTGTTTTGTTTGATAGTACAGAGCAGTATACAGACTATCCTGCAGACTTATCTACATATGATTTTGATGGTGCAATTGAAGGTAATTATTCTAAAACTTTAATTAATGCAGCCTTAAAAGCGAGCAAATTATTCACTAATCAAAAAGGAGATTTTGGATTAAAATTCTTAACAGACGAACAAAGTGGTCTTCAGGTTGCTGTTCCTATTAACGGCATTATTTTATTTTCTTCAAGTGATGTTGAGCAAACTTATGAGAAAACATTCAAAACAAGTGATAAACTTATTTCAGATGAACAAGCACAAAAATTAGCAACTTGTGAGATAGGTATTTTTGTCTCTCATCCTAAAACTCTTATGGATTTAGGAATTGATATACCAAGAAGTTCACTGGAAAACATTGAGTATATTCTTATAATGCTTGAAGATGAAACCTTGTCTGTTGATTTTAAACTTAAAACTGAAGCCCTGGCAAAGAGCTTTTCAATCATAGTAAAAGGCTCTTATGTTGGACAGTTAAGAAGAGAAGGTGCAGCAATTGACTTTGAACAATTGAGAGAACAGTTTGTTCAAGAATTTGATATGGTAAGTGTTAACAGTCTAGGTTTGACACAAGAACAAAAGGACGCTATAAAAACGGTTGTAACACAGCTGTTAGGAACTATAGCAATATAAGTTCCACGGGAGGATTAATATGAAAAGAATTTTAACTGGCGATAGAACAACGGGAAGACTTCATTTGGGCCATTATGTTGGCTCACTTCAAAGTAGAGTAGCTTTACAGCATGACTACGATACATTCATTCTCTTGGCAGATGTCCAAGCCCTGACTACACATTTTCAGAATCCACAGCTTATCAATGACAGCATATATCAGGTTGCAATGGACAACCTCTCAGTTGGACTTGATCCTAACAACGTTACTTTCTTACAGCAATCTCAAATTACTGCTATAGCAGAACTTACAGTGTTTTACTCCATGCTTACAACAGTAAATCACCTTCTAATTAACCCCACAATTAAATCTGAATCTCGTAATTATGGCTTTGGTGAGACAGACGGCGACTTCACTTATGATTTCTCAAAACTTACCTATGGTTTCTTGGGATATCCAGTCTCTCAGACTGCCGATATTACTTTCTGTAATGCTGATTTAGTTCCAGTTGGAGAGGACCAACTTCCACATATTGAGTTTTCACGTAAATTAGTACGCCGTTTCAACGAGATGTATGGCACAAACATCACAGATCCCGAGGCCAAGCTCTCATCTACTGGTCGTCTTTGCGGTTTGGATGGCAACAGCAAAATGGGCAAAAGTCTTGGCAACGCTATCTACCTTTCTGATGACGCCAAGACAGTCTCACAAAAGGTCATGCAAGCTGTCACGGACACAAACCGCATTAGCGTGAAAATTCCTGGTAACCCAGATATCTGCACCGTTTACACATATCACAAGACTTTCAATTCATCTGAGGCCGATAATATTTGCTCTATGTGTAAAAATGCACAAATTGGTTGTGTTGCATGTAAGAAACTGCTAGCAGAAAAACTTAATGCAATGCTTGATCCAATTAGAGAAAAGCGTGCAGTTTACGAATCTCACATTGATGATGTCAAAGACATTATAAAGACAGGAACAGCAAAAGCAAACGAGATTGGTAATGCTATGGTCTCTGATGTCAAAGACCACATGCATGTTCTTTTAAAGTAAAGAGTTTATTGCAAAAACCGTTAGACGTTATAACTTATTGGAAATTCCTCAACAGTATCAATAGCTTTTTGAAGTAGATTTTCTATTCCCATCTCTTCGTATGAAACAGTCTGTTGTGCAACTTCAGGCCTTACAAGAGGATGTTTTGGGCTAAAAACAACACAACAGTCGTCATATGGTAAGATACTTGTTTCGTAAGTGCCAATTTCTCTTGCTGTATCAATGATCTCTCCCTTATCCATTGCAACAAGGGGCCTGAGAACTGGAATTTCAGACATGCTGTTAGTAAAGCAAATGCTTTCTAGTGTTTGAGATGCTACCTGTCCAAGTGCCTCTCCTGTAACTAGAACTTTGCAATCTCTTGCCTTTGCAATAGCATTTGCAACCTTCATCATACATGCTCTCATCATTAGTGTATGTTCTTCCTCTTTTGAATGCTCTTTAATCCAAAGTTCACATTCAGTAAAGTTAACAACAATAAGATTTGTTCCTTGGTTATATGGTGCAATAAGTCTTGCAAGATCTTTGACTTTTTGAAGAGCCATTTCAGAAGTATATGGATAAGCATGAAAATAAAGACAGTCTTGCTTAAGACCTCTTTTTGCCATTCTGTAGCCAGCAACAGGAGAATCAATACCACCTGATAGAAG
This sequence comes from Phocaeicola massiliensis, assembly GCA_963615565.1. GTDB lineage: Bacteria > Spirochaetota > Spirochaetia > Sphaerochaetales > Sphaerochaetaceae > UBA9732. The sequence goes on from CAVEGR010000046.1 coordinate 2,872, forward strand.
TAAAAGTCCTTTTCCTGCAGATCCAACTGGAAGACCACCAGGACCTGCAATTGGAGACGTGTACATATAAGTCTTATCTCTAATCTCTACAAAGAGTTGCTTTTGTGGATGACGAACATCTACCTTCATATTTGGATAACAATCAAGAACAATGCCTCCTAGGTTGGACTCAACTTGATAGCTATTCATGAAAAAAGATTTATCACCACGTCTGCATTCAACTTTAAACGTTCCAGTACCATCTGAAAAAGGCTCTTTTTCAATAAGACTCTTAGCGTTGCTACATATAGCATTCCAGTTTTTTTCACAAACTAGTGCTCGTGAGAAACCAACAACACCAAAAGTTGTCTTAAGAGTTTTAATAACATGCTCTTCAGGACAAGTAGAATCAACATAGAGATAAAATCTACCTTTTTCTCTTGTTAGAACGCTTCTATAAGGATGTATTTTAAGTTTAATGTTGTTCTTGAGTTTTTTTTCAAAGAAGCCTCTGTTAAGACCTTTTAAGCTAATTTCACCAAGCTTTATAAGGTAAAGAGACATTTCAGTTGTATTATTTTCCATAACCTAACTCCTTGTAGGTATCTTTAATTGCATTAGCCAGAAGATAAACATCTTCTTCAGTTGTACCAGCACCAAAGGATATCCTTATGCTTGAGCGTCTGTCCATAGGATCTACATTCATTGCAGCCAAAACACCTTCTGCTTTTCCCTTTGTATTTGAAGAACAAGCACTACCAGCAGACAGACAAAAACCTTTATCTGACATTACTCTAAGAAAAACTTCAGATGGTATTGGCTTAACAGAAATGCAGATGATATATGGAGAGAAAAATTTATTATCAATATCCATAGAAGATGGAGATAACAATTTACATCCAAGTTCTTTTGAGACATCCTCAATTCTATTTCTAAATTGAAATATATGCTGATATTTTTCTTCTAAACTTGTTAAAGACTCATTCAAAGCTTTATTCATGGCACATATGCCTGGAAGATTCTCAGTTCCGGCTCTAAGGCCTTTTTCCTGACCACCTCCACGTGAAAGGGCCGATATTGCATTATTTTTGTTGTATAAAATTCCAACGCCTCTTGGGCCTTGAAATTTATGAGCACTAAAGGCCGCAGAGTCATAATCTTCTTTATCCAGATTAAGAGGAATTTTTCCTAGAGCCTGTACTGCATCACAATGAAAATGAATATGTCTACCATATTCTATTTCTTTAGTTCTAATAATGTTTGTAATAGCTTTTGTATCTTGTATTGTGCCAGTAACATTGTTTACTTTCATGACACATACCATTTTCACTTTATCATTTAAGGCTTTTTCTAAGTTTTCTGGTTTAAGATATCCATTTGGACATTGTAATATAGTAAACTTCCATCCTGCTGCTTCTAAAGTTTTTCTCCATTCTAAAACTGCAGAGTGCTCAATTCCTGTAGTAATAATTTCACCCGGAGAAGGGGACTTTAACAATGAAGAAATTATTATAGAATCACTTTCAGTTCCACCAGAAGTGTAGTAGATATTTGATGGCTTTGTGCCAAGTAAGGTTGCAGTTTTAATGCGTTCTTCTTCAAGTCTTAACGCTGCTTGGTTTCCAAGTTGATGTGTAGAGGAAGGATTTCCAATGTATTTTCTTGCGCATGAAGAATACTCTTCTATAGCACTTTCACTCATGGGAGTTGTTGCAGTCCAATCAAAATAGTACATGCCAAGATTATAGAGTAAACTTAAACCGATGTCATCATGACAAGCTTTTTAATAAGGCTTTCATCAATCTCGCTAACTACAATTTCACCTTGTTCTTTTAATAGAACAAATTTCACAACGCGGTTAACAGTTTTCTTGTCTTTGCTTAAATGATATCTATAATCTAACCAATCACTTCTGTTGATTTTGTAGTTAATATCATAACCATAAAAAGAAAGAAGCTTATCAACACCGTTAGCAAAATTGGGATCACAAATTCCCATTTCTTTGCTTGCTTGGGTGCTTCTACTTATTCCCCACGCAACTGCTTGACCATGTGTATATTGAAGTCTTGAAAGGCTCTCAAGTGCATGTCCAAATGTATGTCCAAGATTTAGAGCTGCTCTAATGCCTAGTCTGTCATAAGGATCTTGGTCAACATAACTTTTTTTAACTTCAAGAGATAGAGACACAATTCTACTTAAGACTTCCGGGTTACGAGCCATTATTTTATCTTTATTTGTGGCAAGAATATTAAAAAGCTCATCATTTTTAGTTAAAAAGCAATGTTTAATGACTTCAGCAAGACCGTTAGTAAAATCTTTGTTGGAAAGAGATTTAATGGTGTCTGCACAAATAAGAACTTCATTTGCAGGAAAAAAAGATCCAATGAGGTTTTTTGTGTATTTAAAATTCACACATGTCTTACCTCCAATTGAGGCATCACACATTGAAAGTAGGGTAGTTGGTATGAGAACAACCGTGCATCCTCTCATGTAAATTGAAGCGGAAAAAGCGGTTATATCGCAAACAACACCTCCACCTAGGGCAACAAATGTGCAATCTCGTCCAAGATTGTTTTCAATTGCAGTAGAAATTATTCTTTCAACGGAAGTGTAGTTTTTTGAAGATTCTCCTGGCTCAATTATTACATTTGGAGTTGGAAGAGGTCTTACCATGCGAGCTGTATTAGAATCGCAGACCCAAAGAGTATTTCTGCCTAATGTTCCCACATGATAAGATAAATCATTAAAATCCGAGGCAACTAGTACTTTTGTTCCTAAACAATTTAACAACTCCTGCATATTTATGTTTTACCATTAATCAAGCAATCTTACAACACGATTGTAAGCTTGGCGGAAAGCTTTAATCTCAGGTCTTTCATCAGATATTACTAAAAGTGAATATGCACTGTTGTTTAAAGCTTCAGTAAAGCTAGCATTTACATGTAAAAAAGCACTATTTCTGTTAATTATAAGCTCAATAAAACCAAGTCTATTCTTTATTTTCATTGGAGATAGTTTCATTAGTTGGTCAAGATATGGTACTAAATTATCAATAGAGTTTATGCTAAATATTTCAGAGCAAGGTACCTGTATATAGCCATCATCTTTGAAGTTAATTCTTCCGTTTAATCTAATCAAATCTTGGATCTTTGAACCAAACCCAATATAGCTACCTTTATACTCAATTGCAGCATAAATATTCTTTGGATGTCTTGAAGCTTTTTTGAATGAATAAGCAAGTTTTGGTAAAGAAGTATAAGGAATAAGTGCAATCTGCTTGTCTTTCTTGCCACCTGAAGAAATAAAATCAAATGCCATATCATAGATGTAACACTGTTTTGGCTTTTTCTCTCTAATGTCTTTAGCACTATTAGTATTTGCTTTTTTGTTAGTTTTATCTTCCTTTGAAAGGTTTCTAATTCTAGAGGCTAAAGAAGGAGAAATCTCATCTAGCCATTCACGTTTTAGAGGAGAAACTGTACGTGCATACATTCTTGATGTATAAACAATTTCTCCAGCAAGCAAATACTGAGGTGCAGATCTAAACCATGCAGAACCTGGATGTATGTAAATTTCTGTTGTTGTTATAGTTCTGTATTCCATTCCTCTTGCTTTTGTTTTTACACATACATATTGCAAAAGTCCGGTACCAAGACAAACCAAGAGCCTGTGCACAAATTCTTCCCTTGGAAGTTTTGATAGATTGTCATCTTCTTCTAGAACAGGAACACCAAGATCTCTAGTTATATTTGCAAGTTGTTCTGTTACATGAACAATTTCGTCCATACTTTGTACATCTAGATAGTTATTCTGACAAAAATCTTCTTTAAGTTTTGTGGTTTTTAGGTTCTTGTATTTTTTATAAAGTTTTTGATAACTTACAAAGTCTCCATATTCATCAAAGAAGCTCTTATGAGCACTTCTTGCAAGATCTTCTTCTCCTGGAGGAAGTAAAAACGGTGTCTTGCATGAGAGAAAACTTACGCAAATTAGTACTGGAAGTATGATATTGGGATATTTTTTTATAGCTTCATAGACACAGCGTGAATGACGTGGTAGTAGTGGATATTTGACCATAATCTCGCCAATTGTAGTCAAGTGTCTATTGTTATCTATTGCTCCAAGTAATTTTAAAGTATTCTCTCCACTTTTTAGAGCCTCTGCATCTGGTCTTGTAATAAATGGAAATGTTTCAAAGTCATAAATTCCAAGATCAACCATGCGTAAAACAACTTCAGAAAGATCTGTTCTTAGAATCTCTTCTTGAGTAAAACGTGGTCGTTTTGCAAAATCTTCTTTAGAGTAGAGCCTATAGCATGTGCCATTTGATGTTCGTCCAGCTCTTCCTTTGCGTTGTTCAGCTGACGCTTTTGATATTGGACGCTGAATTAGTGCAGATGTAAAATCCCGCTGATTATAGAAGTTAATTTTTGCATAACCACCATCTATGACAACTTTTATTCCGTCAATGGTAAGAGAAGTCTCTGCAATATTGGTAGCTAAGACTACCTTCATTTTGCCTTCTTCTGTTTCTTCAAAGACTTGTTCTTGTTCTTCTTTGTTTAATCTACCATAAAGTGGATAAATTTGAAGATGTCTTGTATCGCAATTGGAGTATATTTGTGTCATGCATGTTATGATGCTAAATTCTCCGGGAAGAAATATTAATGTATCTTCATTGTTTTTGTAATCAGTTGCTTTAAAACGCTTTAGCAGCTGATTTATGATTTGACAAATTGCAATGGCTGTTTCATCAATATTGTCTGGATTTTTGAGTGGAAAATATTTTACAGCAACATCATAAACACGAGCTTTGATACTGATAATTGGTGCTGGAACTGCATTCTCATTGCTGAAAAATTTGGCAAAAGATGTAGTGTTAATTGTTGCAGATGAAATAATTATCTTGAGATCTTTACGGTGTTCTATAATCTGTTTTAAAAGACCAAGTATCAAATCAATATTGAGACTTCTTTCATGTGCTTCATCAACCATTATAACGGAGTATTTTAAAAGAGAAGGATCAGCTTTAAGCTCTTGAAGTAACATTCCATCTGTTAAGATTTTAATACGTGTTGTGGCATCTGTTGTATCATAAAAACGCATTTTATAGCCACAATAAGCATCTGGAAGATTGCTTTGGGCTAATTGCTCCTTGATATAAGAACACACTCCCAAAGTTGCAATTCTTCTTGGCTGTGTAATTCCAATCACACCATCCTTTGCATATCCGGCATCATTGAGAATTAATGGAATCTGTGTGGTTTTTCCTGAGCCTGTAGGGCTTTCTACTATAATAACTTGATTTTTTGAAAGTGCATCTAGAATATCCTTCCTGTGCAGGTATACCGGAAGCGTTTTTGGATCAGTCATCTCAATATTCTCTTAGTTGTCTATAGAAAGCATCCTTTACAAGTAACTGAAGAGGTAATTCATATATTTTCCTTGAGCGAATATCTTTTAAAGTAAAGATATCGCCATTATTTCTAATTACAACAGTTGGGATGCCATTCTTCTCTGCATAAGCACATTGTTGGCCAAGTGATTTTTCACCTACATAACAGTCTACCTTAAGGCCCTTAGATCTTAGTTTCATTGCAGTATGTTCAGACCATGTGGGATCTTCACTATTGTATGCAACTAAAAGATCTGCGTAAGAAGAGTTGCTTACTATAGGATTACCAAGTTCTTCAAGTGCTGCAATGAGTCTATCTATACCAATGCAAGAACCAACTCCTGGTAAATTTTCTTTAGTGTATAAACCTGCAAGGTTATTGTAGCGGCCTCCTGAACAGATAGAACCAATGCTTGGCATATTAACTAAAACTGTTTCATAAACAATACCAGTGTAGTAGTCAAGACCTCGAGTAATTGAAGTATCAAGAATAAAATCGTTTTCAATATTACAAGCTTGCATGTAAGAATAAATTGCCTCAAGACGTTCAATTTCTGAACAAGATCCAAACATGTTTTTAAGAATTTCTAAAGTTTTTCCAAAGCTATTTTTTTCTATGGAAATGAAATCTAACAACTTTGCTATTGCGTTGTCATCTAGACCATCTTCTTTAAGACATTCACAGACACCGTCTCTGCCAATTTTACCAAGTTTATCTATTGATCTAAGGACTTGGGCACAAGAAGATTCAAGACCCATTGTAGATAGAAACCTATTTAAAAGACCTCTGTGTGAAACGCTAACTTTGAAGGAGCCTACTTCCATTTTAGTTAAGCAAGTGTGAATCAGAAGAAGAATTTCAAAATCGCTTTGAGCGTTATCTGCACCAACAATATCAAAGTCACATTGCATAAACTCTCTATAACGACCTTTTTGTGGTTTTTCACCTCTCCAGACTTTACTAATGTGATATCTCTTAAAAGGAAATGCTAGGTTGGAGTAGTTGGCTGCAACATAGCGGGCAAGAGGTACTGTTAAATCAAAGCGCAATGCAACGTCTCTATTTCCGTTGTCCATGAAGCGGAACATTTGTTTATCTGTTTCTCCACCACCTTTTCCTAGAAGAACTTCTGTATATTCCAGTGCTGGTGTATCAATTGGAACAAAGCCAAAAGATCTGAATATTTTTTGAACCTTAGAAATAAGTTCTTGTCTTGCAATTTCCTGTGAAGGAAGGCTATCTCTAAAACCTTTTAGGACTTTTGGTTCTATCATGATGTTATCTCCATTGAATAATTGGTTGAGTAAAAATTGAAAATCTGTTAATTATTGTATAGTTAAAAAAACGAATATTCAACGGCTGGCAGAAGTTTACAACGTATGTTCATTAGATATAAGAAGAATGCTGGCACACTTGAAGCAGTAGCAAAGGTTTATTCTCAGCAAGAGCACGGAATTGACCCCAATTTGGTGGATGGTGATGCTATTAGAGTAATTGAAAGACTTGAAGAGAGGGGTTATGAATCCTACCTTGTAGGTGGTGCTGTTAGAGACCTCCTTTTAGGGAGAAGGCCTAAAGATTTTGATGTAGTTACTGCAGCCTCTCCCAGAGCTGTGCATAGAATTTTCAGAAATTCTATGATTGTAGGCCGTAGATTTAAAATTGTACATGTTATTTTTGGAAAAAAGATAATTGAGGTTTCTACGTTTAGAAGCTTGGATGAACATGAAGCAAATAATGACAATACCTTTGGAACAATTGAAGAGGATTGTCAAAGAAGAGATTTTTCAATCAACAGTCTTTATTATGATCCAATCAACGAGACAATAATTGATTTTAACAATTCAATGAAAGACATAAAGAACAAAAAGTTGGTTTCTCTTATACCTTTAAACAAAACATTCGTTGAAGATCCAGTCAGAATGATTAGAGGTGTCAAATATTCAGTAACTACTGGTTTTAAGATGTCTTGGAGACTTAAACTTGCAATTAAACACTATGCACCTGGACTTCAGTACATTAGTACGTCAAGAATGACGGAAGAGGTCAATAAGATACTTGGTAGTGGCAATAGTAGTGAAATTTTTAGGGCATTATACCATTTTGGGCTATTATCTTATATGTTGCCTTGTATTGCAGTTTATGGAGAATATCAACAATTGTATGATTCACTTAAAATATTGGATGACAAATTAAACGAAATTACATCAGATGCAAAACGTAAGAGTTTCCCTAAAGCTATGATGTATCTTGCTTTAGTTCATCCGTTTATTGCTGATAACAAAGAAATTACAGATCCTAAGGAAATCTTTAAAGATACATTAAGACAAGTTAGGGTGTTACTTAGTCCAATAACTCCACCTAAGTATGAACTGGAATCTACTGCTGTTATGCATATGAGATTAAATGGATCATCCGTTCCAAAAGGTGCTGTTAGTGTAAATGTTAAGAAAACTAGTGTTCAAGCTAAGAGTTCAAGGAACAATTCTGCTAAGCTGAATTACAAGAAAAGAAAGAAAAAGCCTACTGTTGTTACCAAGCCTGTGACTGAATAGTTATTTTATGAATTAATATTCCGCCATATTTCTCAAGTGAATCTGAAATTGACTCTTCTAAGTCTAAAATTGTTTGAGCTGACAGTTTTTGTGGTGTACGTGTAGTAATTACAATATCGTAACCTTCATTTCCCTTAGTAAAAGAAATCTTTTCAAGTTTAAGAGTGTTTCCATACTCACCTAAACAATGGTTAACCATTTGAGATAAGGCTGTCTCGCTGATAGTGCTTTCTTCCTGTTTACTAAACTCAGGACAAACTAAAGTCTTTTCTACCGTTTGAGTTCTTTTTGCAAAAGGAAGAAAAGGAAAACGTTTTTTCAGTCCAACTAGAATAGAATCATAGACAATTGAAGGGTAGTTACGTGTAATTTGAAGAGGTGGAACTGGAATGACATGCTTTCCTTCTGTGTAACGAATACGCATTGCTGTATCAATTTCTTCTTTACTTGCTACATCTTCAATATGAATAATTACACTTGGTTCTGGTAAATTAAGACGTTTTGCAATTTTTATTGTCATTTTATCAGAAGTACCAATTATGAGAATTTTTTTGTATTTCTCTTTTCTAAGTGCTGTTAGAACTTCATTAAGATGATCTTCATCTTGAAATAGTGCACATTTAACAGCTGTGAGAAAATTCGATTCTTGTTTAGCACTTTTTCCTGCGATTATTCCGTCATGCTTTATTAAAAGTCCATCATCAATAATTAAAGGAATATGATACTTATCAGCCACAAGCTGAGCTCTAAAACTTTTTCCAGTGCCACTTCTGCCTACAAGAGCATACACTTTAACTTGAGAAGGCTTAAAGAAAGAGCTAAAGAACGTCATTTTCATGGTTAACATTATATTGAAAGTAATATAAAATGCAAAGGATAGAACAAAAAATTCGGAGGAGCGATTTGTCATTATTAACTTTCAAAAAAGGTGGTGTTCATCCACCTGAGAGAAAGGAGTACTCTAATAAAGTACTCCTTGAAAGATTGCCCATCCCTTCAGAACTAATAGTGTCTTTATCTCAGCATCTTGGTGCACCAGCTAAGGCAATAAAGAATATTGGCGACCACGTAGAGAAGGGTGAGTTGATAGGTGAAGCATCTAGCTTTATTTCAGCAAATGTCCATAGTCCTGTCTCAGGAACTATTAAGGATATTAAAAAGGTCACACTAGCAAACAGTGTTTGTTGTGATGCTTTTGTAATTGTCCCAGACGAGCAACAGCCAGAACTTTTTAATAAAAAGATTGATTATCAAGGTTTTTCACGTGAAGAGCTAATTGCAGAAATTAAAGATAAGGGTGTTGTTGGTCTTGGTGGTGCTACATTTCCGTTACATGTTAAAGTTGCAATTCCAATTGGAAAGAAGGTAGATGCTTTAATTATCAATGGAGTAGAATGCGAGCCATACCTTACTGCAGACCATAGAGCAATGCTAGAAAGGACAAAAGAAATTCTTGAAGGCATAATGATTTGCAGAAAAATAGTAAATCCTGCACGTACTATCATTGGCATTGAGGCTAATAAGGCTGATGCTGCTAAAGCTCTAGAGAAAGAAATCCAGCTTAGAGATCTTCCAATTGAAGTCCAGTTACTTAAGATGAAATATCCTCAAGGAGATGAAAAGCAACTCATTAATGCCACTTTGGGTAGAGAAATACCATCTGGAAAACTTCCTTTGGATGTAGGTGCTGTAGTCATTAACGTTGGAACAACATATGCAGTTTATGAAGCAATAGTTTACGGCAAGCCGCTCATTGAAAGGGTAGTTTCTGTAACAGGAGAATGCATAAACAGACCATGTAACGTAATTGCTCCAATTGGTACTCCCGTTAAAGATTTGATTTCTTTTGCTGGAGGATTTTCTTCAGAGCCAGATAAGCTTATCAACGGCGGACCCATGATGGGTTTTGCATTTTTTGATGAAAATACTCCAATTGTTAAAGGTACAAGTGGTATTTTAGCAATAAAAGATACAGTTAATAGAAAGAGCACAGCGTGTCTTAACTGTGGACGTTGTGTTGCAGCTTGTCCAATTGGACTTGAGCCTACAAGACTGTATGCATTAATTACACATAGAAGATATGAAGAGGCTATGGCTAGCCATCTAATGGACTGTAAGGAATGTGGGTCTTGTTCATTCTCTTGTCCTGCACATCTTGATTTAGCACAAGCTATGAAACTTGGAAAGAAAATGGGGAGGAAGAAATGAGAACAGTAACTACTTCTCCACATCTTCACAGTGGTGCAAGCACACAGAAAATTATGTTGAGCGTAGTATTTGCGCTTTTACCATCTTGTATTTGGGGTGTTTACGTCTTTGGAATAAGGGCAGCAGTTGTACTGATAGTTGCAACTGGAAGTGCAATACTAACAGAATATCTCTTAGGTTTAGTCAGCAAAGAGAATACAATTTGGGACTGCTCTGCACTAGTTACGGGTCTTTTAGTTGGTATGAACATGCCTTCTACAATTCCACTTTTTATTCCAGCTCTTGCAAGTATTTTTGCAATTGCTGTTGTCAAGTGGACATTTGGTGGACTTGGTGCAAACTGGGCTAATCCAGCAATGGCAGGACGTGTATTTGTGTTCTTCTCCTTTACATCTCAAATGAGCACGTTTACATTGCCAAAAACAATTCATGCTGTTGATGTTGCTAGCCAAGCATCACCATTATCATTAATTAAAACAGTTGCATCTTCTGGCCAAAGTGTTGGATTAACTTCTATGGATATTTTGACTCAGCAAGGAGTTGCAACAACAAGTTTTGCTCAAAAGATTCAAGCATTGACTGGAATTAATGCTTATAACGTTGATGCTTTCTTTGGAAACATCCCAGGTTGTATTGGTGAAGTTTCAAAATTCCTCCTTTTAATTGGAGGTCTTTATTTGATTTTCTCTAAAGTAATTACTTGGCATATTCCAGTTGCCTTTATTGGATCTTTTGCTGTTTTAACCTTTATTTTTGGTGGAATTCCACTTGGTCTTGGATTGTTTCATGGTGAGGTTATTGCAAGTATTCTTAGAGGTGGTCTAATTCTAGGTGCCTTCTTTATGGCAACAGACATGGTTACTTCTCCTGTTACACACAAAGGTATGATAATCTTTGGTTGTGGCTGTGGTTTTTTAACCTTCTTATTCAGAAGTTTTGGTTCTTTGCCAGAAGCTACCAGTGTTGCAATTCTTATGATGAATATAATCACACCAACCATTGATAGGTTTGTTCAACCAAAGCTCTTTGGGGAGGTAACTAAATGAATAAATATCTAAAAACTACTTTAGTGCTTGCCTCAATTTGTGCAGTTGCTGCAGTATTACTTGCTTCAATTAACGTCATTACAACGCCTTATATTGAGCAGTATGAGGCAAATAAAATTACTGCAGCTTTAGAAGTTGTTGCTAATGGCAACGAAATTGGTCCAGAGATTTCAATAGGTGATGACACTATAGATTACATGCATGAGCTCTATTCAAATGGTAAGGTTGTGGGCTACATACTGGGTTTGAATACTCGTGGCTATGGTGGAGATATCACTTTAATTGCAAGTTTTAACACAGATGGTTCTGTTTCTAATGTTAACTTAGTTAGTGACAGTGAAACCCCAGGTGTAGGGAAGAAAGCAGAAAATGATGGATACATGGATAAGTTCATTGGAACTGGTACAGATTCAAAACCAGTACCAACAACTAAGAGCATGCTCAGTGAAGTAGATTCTGCTGCAGTAAGCGGAGCTACAATGACCTTTACAGGTATATCAAGTGCCTTAAAGACGGGCTCTGATTACATCAAGTCTCTTACAAAGGAGGCTACAAAGTGAGTAATAATAAACATTTAAAAGAATTAACAAAGGGTTTATTTAAAGAAAATCCAACATTTATAATCATGCTTGGAATGTGTCCAACTTTGGCCGTTACAACGCAGTTGATTAACGCACTTGGAATGGGAGCTGGAGTATTATTTGTTCTTTTGTTCAGTAATATTTTCATTTCATTGCTAAAGAACATAATACCAAGTAGTGTAAGAATTCCTTGTTATGTTGTTGTCATAGCATCATTTGTTACAATTGTTGAGATGGTTTTCCATGCATTTCTTCCAAGTGTTTATGAGGCTCTTGGTGTTTATCTTCCTTTGATTGTTGTTAACTGCATCATACTTGGAAGAGCTGAAGCTTTTGCCAGCAAAAATTCAGTTTTGGATTCTGCTCTAGATGCAATTGGAATGGGACTTGGTTTTACAATGTCATTATCTCTTATTTCTATCATACGTGAAGTTTTTGGTTCCGGCTCAATTACGTTTATTCCAATTGGTTCTTGGGATGGTATTATTCATATTCCATTCTTTAAAGATTATCCAATTAGAGTTTTGGCTTTAGCTGCTGGTGCTCTTTTACTGATGGGATATCTTAAGGCTTTCTTTATGTGGAAATCTGAAAGAAGTGCAAAAAAAGCAAAGATAGAGGAGGCTAATGCATGAGTTATATTGGAATTCTTGTAACATATATCTTCATTAGTAACTTCATCTTTGTTCAGTTTATGGGACTTTGTCCTTTCATTGGAGTTTCTAAAAACAGTGAAAGTGCAATTGGAATGGGCTTAGCTGTTACATTTGTCACTGGAGTTTCTAGCGTTGTTTGTTGGTGTGTTTATGAAGGACTTCTAGTTCCTCTTCAGCTTCAATATCTTAAAACTATCGCCTTTATCTTGGTTATAGCTGCTTTGGTTCAATTAGTTGAAATGGTTTTAAAGAAGATGAGCCCTGCTTTGTATAAAGCTTTAGGTATTTATCTTCCACTTATTACTACTAACTGTGCTGTTTTGGGTATTGCACTTATAAATGTTGATGAAGCATACAATCTTCTTGAATCTTTTACTGCTGGTGTAGCTGCCGGTCTTGGATTTACAATGGCTATTGTTCTTATGAGTAATGTAAGAGAACGCTTAGATTTAAAACCAGTAAGAAAGGTTTTCCAAGGTGTGCCAATTGCTTTTATTTCTGCAGGTCTTATGGCTTTGGCTTTCATGGCCTTTGATAAGACTCTCCTTTATAATCTTCATTTGGTATAAGGGAGGGCTTTATGGCAATTTTATATGCATTTTTGATTATTACTGGACTTGGTGCAATTTTAGGTCTTGGACTTGCTATTGCTGATAGATTTCTTACTGTTCCTAAGGATGAAAAGCTTGAAGAACTTGAAAACATGATGCCTGGAGCAAACTGTGGAGGTTGTGGTTTTGCGGGGTGTTCTGCTTATGCAGAAGCTGTATATCAGGGTAAGGTTCTTCCGGGTCTTTGTGCTCCTGGAGGTGTTGAATTAGCCAATAAAATGGCACAAGTTCTTGGTGTTGAAGTTCAAATGGCACAAAAGAAGGTAGCATATATCTTCTGTAGTGGAAATTGTGAAAATACAACTAAAGACTTTGATTATAAAGGATTACAAGATTGTAATGCAGCCTCTATGCTGTTTAAAGGTGATAATGGTTGTAAATTTGGTTGCCTTCATCTTGGCTCTTGCATGAAAGTTTGTCCTGCTAATGCTATCTATAGACAAGATGACGGAACTCTTGCTGTAGCAGCTGAACTTTGTGAAGGATGTGGTCTTTGTACTAAAGTATGTCCTAATGGTGTGATTAAGCTTATTCCTGCAAATGCACCTTATGTTGTGGCTTGTAATAGCCATGATAAGGGTCCTGATGTACGTAAGGTCTGTAGTGTAGGTTGTATTGGTTGTAAGATTTGTGAAAATAAGTTCCCAGAAGCTGGTTTTAAAGTGGATCAAAATTTGGCTTGTGCAAACTATGACGGCTCATATAATATTGAAGCAATGTCAAAAGCAGCTGAAGCCTGTCCACGACATATTATTAAAAGCAAAAACTAGGAACTAAAAAATGCAATATATTCTTGGCGCTTATAGTCAACTTCCATTTGGAACATCTTCTGATGAGTATGAGGCTTTATTGTCTAGGCAGTTAAAGCCTCTGCTTACTATGATTAATGCTAATCCAGAATATAAGTTGTTGTTTCATTTAAGTGTCAGCGAATATGAATACATTGAGTCTAAATGCTCAGAGCTTAATATGCTCATTTGCGATCTTTGTAGAAGAGGTCAAATGGAAATTTTGACCTCTGGCTACTATGATATAGTTCTTTCTTTGCTTCCGTCTCATGAAAGATCTTCTCATGTTGAAAAAACTACAACCTTTCTAAGAAAAAAATTTTCAAAAAAACCTAAGGGCCTTTGGTGTTATAATCAACTTTTTTCGCCTTCTTTAGTTCCTGTTGCAGAAAATTGTGGGTTGGATTATATAATGCTTTCATCCTATAACCAAATGGCAGATAAAACTCTTTTAACTCAGCCTTTTTACATGGATGAAATGGGGAAAACTACAATAATCTTTCCTTATGATGATAGATTCGCAAAAGAAACTTTAGAGTTTTATAAGGGAAATATTGATTACAATAAGTATTTACAGAATCTGATTAAAATTGCAGGTAATGTAAGTAGTGCAATTAATACTATTATGCTTAATTTGGACCAGCTGATGAGTATAGAAGATTGCTCAGAAATTTTTTCTGCTCTGTATTCTAAGCTTGGCAAAAATAGCACATTGCCATCAGTTTTTCTTGCACAAAATGAAATTAAAAAGACCTTTTATTATACGTCTTCACAATATGGCAGAGATATTTCTCTTGGCAATGCTCTTTCAATTAACCAATATATTTTAGAACATCCAGTTCTTTATAGAAATTTTGGTCTTTTAAATATTCTTAGAGATGCTATTCGTAATTGTAAAAAAAATACGGATGAGCGTAAAAATCTAGAAAATCTATTTATGAAGGCTAGTTCATGTGCTCTTTATATTTCTCCAAATGACATGAATCCAGCTATAAGACGTGTTTCTAATAAATGTCTTTGTGAGATGGAAACTTTACTTTCTAAGATTCCAAGTTCTTATCTACCTATAAATGTTGTACTTGAGACTTCAAGACAGATAGAACATATAATTATTGGTAAATCAAGTATTTGTTATCTTAATGTAAAAGGTGCAGTTTTAAGCCGTATTAATTTTATGCCTGCGAACTATGATCTTGCAATGCATAGTGGGGAGGGCATTTTTGCTGATAGTTTCATAGATCTGTCAACGGGTAAAGAAACAAAATTATCGGCTAAAGTGTATGAAGTAACTGCAGTTGACAAGAAGCGTTCAGAGTTCTTTGGGAAAGCTCCAGCGTTGGAGTTGAAGAAGATACCTGTAAATATCTCAAAGCATTTTAAATTTAGGCAATCTATTCACTCTGTAGAAGTAGAGGTTGAGAATTTAGACCCCAAGAATAATTTGGAAGGCGTTGAATATTGCAATACTATAGATATTGCGTTGCCACATGCATTGGAAGTTAAAACTAATGAGGGAAAAGTTCTAGGTGTAGATGCAGAGACAACTAATGCTGTTTTTATTTATGACCATGCATGTCCATTCTCAATTTCAATTGGACTTAGCGAGGAAGCACAAATTTCGTGTAAGAATGTTGAGCAAACAGTCAAAAGCTGTCTTGGAGATAAGACAATTTATGAGTATACTCAATTTAAGATTCGTAGGAAGCTCTCTTTGAAACCGCTTCAGGTCTCGCGCCTGACGATTGGACTTAGAATAGAGAAAAGAAAGTAGGTTTTGAAGATTTTTTTGAAAAAACACTAGAACCAAAAGGAGAAAAGATATGACACTACAGAATAGAGCGCTCCTTGAGCAGCTTAAAGAAGACTCCCAAGCAATCTGGAGGGGACTTTGACCCGGAAGGGTTGAAAGCAAAACAAGCAGAGCTTGAGAAGCAGACTTTAGAGCCTAACTTCTGGGGCGACAAGCAAAATGCGGATAAAGTATTTGCCCAAATCAATACAATTAAAGATACACTTCAACCTTTTGAGAAGTTAATTGCAGATATTAACGAAACTTATGATCTCATTGAGTTATATGAAGAAGAGGATAATGACAACGAAGAATATGCAAAAGAGGTAGATGATAGGATTCTATCTATAGAAGCAGAATACAAGCCATTGAAACTTAAAACACTTCTTAATGGCAAGTATGATAAGGGAGACATGTTCCTTACCATTCATGCCGGAGCTGGTGGAACAGAGGCTTGTGACTGGACTTCTATGCTAATGAGAATGTACCTTAGGTGGTGCGAACGTCATAAGTTTAAGGCTGAGATTTTGGATACTCTTGAAGATGAAGGTGGTTATAAGAGCGTAACTATACAGGTGTCTGGCCCATATGCCTTTGGATATTTAAAAGGGGAAGCCGGAGTTCACAGGCTTGTGCGAATATCGCCTTTTGATTCAAATGCAAGAAGACATACATCATTTTCCAGTGTTTATGCTTCTCCTGTTGTTGATGATAACATTGATATAGTTATCAAGCCTGAAGATATTCGTATTGATACATACAGAGCCGGTGGTGCAGGGGGCCAGCATGTCAATAAAACTGACTCAGCTGTTAGAATTACTCACTACCCAACCGGAATTGTTGTTCAGTGTCAAAATGAGCGCTCTCAAATTATGAATAAAGATAAGTGTTTCAAGATGCTAAGAAGCCGTCTTTATGATTACTACAGCGCAAAACTTGCAGAAGAACATAAAGCAGAAGCTATTGAGAAGAAGGATATTTCTTGGGGATCTCAAATTCGTAGCTACGTATTTCAGCCATATACAATGGTTAAGGATGCACGTACAGGCGAGCAAACTGGAAATATTCAAGCAGTCATGGATGGTGAGCTCGATAACTTCATTGAAGCTTATCTTAGATGGAATCAGGAGAAGTAATTGAAACGTAAAGTCCTTGCGATATCCCTCCTACTTGGCCTCTTTTTTTGCCAGTTGTGCTTTTCGCAGGACTACAATGTCCTAATTTACCCTCAAAACACCCAAATTAGCAGCTATATTGAATCTTTCTTTACATCTAAAGTTGCAACGCCTTCAATTTATAACGATATTTCTAATAGAACATTAACAGAAAAACTCAAGAGTTCTGGTGAAGCCTTGGCTAAGGCATACTCTTCAGAGAATGAAGATTCTATATTGAAAGCAAAAGAGGAATATATAAATACATCGCTTGAAGAAAATACTTTAGACTTTGCTGAAAATGATGAAATGAAAGTATCTCTGACTAGTTTTAATGATACTTCAATAGATATGAACAATGTTATAACTAGTAACGACTTACTTACACTAGATTATATAAGTTCATCCTCCAATGCAAACCTTGTACTTATTCCATTAATAAGTGAAGTTGGAGGTTTTAAACATCTTGCATTATATTCGTACGCAGTTGCAGAAAAGAGTTTAGATCTAATTTATGAAGAAATATCTCAAAGCTCATCAGAATTTTCTTTACAAGTATTATTAAAGCTTAATGGTTTATTTTATGACACTTCTGTCTCTGTTCTTACATTTGATGGTATAATTCAAGGATCATCTATTTATATTGATGACAACTTGGTTTCATTAGTGGATTCTTCTATAGTTCTTTCATCTGGAAGTCATACAATAGATATTGAGTTAGATGGGTATGAAGCAAAGCATTTAAAAACAGAACTGCAAGCAAATACTGTTAGCACAATATTTGTTCAAATGAATAAAGTTGTATATGGCAGTTTGGAAGTAAAATCAGTACCTAATGCTACTGTTTCTTCAGATGGTGAAGTGTTAGGGATAACTCCTTATACTATCAGTTATTATACACTGCCTCTAATGCTTAATTTTAGTGCAGATGGTTATGTAAATAAGACAATTAGCATAAATGAAGAAAAAAAGAGTATTAGTGTTGAATTAAAACCTTCTTGGATGAATGATGAAGAAAGTTTTGAGAAAGCGCGTACAAGTTTTTATAACTCATTTGCAAGATCTCTTTTAATTTTTGGATTAAAGATAGTTTCAAAAAGTTTTAGCTCAAATTCTAGTGAATTTTGGATGACTACTGATACTATATGTACTGGAGCGCTTTTTCTATCGTTGACAGATTTAGCTGGCAATTTAATAGATTATTACAAATATTCGGAGTATATATCACCGTAAGGAGAGGTTTTGAAAAGACCTCTAAGGAGTAAGGATGTTTAATTTTAGTGGACTTGGGTCCAAACTTAAATCACTTTTTAGTTTTAAGAAGACTTTAGATGAGAAATTCTTTGAAGATCTTGAAGATTTACTTATAGAAGGGGATTTTGGCGCAAAAAATGCCATGCTAATTAGTGATGAAGTTAGAAAAAGAAAACCTAAAACAGAAGAAGAATTCTTGTGTATAGTAAAAGAACTTCTTCAAGATAAAATTTCTACTGTAGAGTTAATGCCAGAGAAAGGAAAGCTTAATGTTTATCTTGTATTAGGTGTTAATGGAGTTGGTAAGACAACATCTATTGGTAAGCTTTCAACTTATTATAGCAAAAAGGGTTACAAGGTTGTTATGGCAGCAGGGGATACTTTCCGTGCTGCAGCTATTGACCAATTAGATCTTCATGCTAAACGTACAGGAACAAGAATTATAAAACAGGAACATGGTAGCGATCCTGGTGCTGTTATTTATGATGCAATCTCAAGTGCTCAAGCAAAAGGAGATGATCTTATTTTGTGTGATACAGCAGGCAGAATGCATAATAAAGAAAATCTAGTTAAAGAACTTCAAAAGATTGATAAGATTATTAAAAACAGAATTGACCCAGAGTGCTATAAGAAGATTTTAGTTCTTGATGCTACTACTGGCCAAAACATCATAAGTCAAGCTCAAATTTTCAATGAAGCTGTAGGTCTTGATGCTGTTATACTTACAAAATATGACTCCACTTCTAAGGCTGGTGCCTTGGTTCAGATAGGTATTCCTATTGCTTTTGTTGGAACTGGAGAACATTATGAAGACATTCATGTTTTTGACAAGGATGAATTCTTAACAGGTCTTGCTGGACTAGCTAAATGAGAAAAAACCTTCTTGTTATCTTATTACTCTCAATTACTGTTTCTCTTTATGCTTCTGAAATCTATAAATCAAATGAGCTAGGACAAAAGCTTGAACTTGAGAGCTCTGTTGGACAAGAAGGTTATTTTCTTGAAATTGCTGGCAATACTCATACTCTTTATCTCAATGGCTCCGTTTATTGTATAACTACTACTGTTGCTTCAGATAATGTGAAGACTATTAGCAAAAACTACACATCTGGAGTTTTTGAAAGTTATAAATATGAAAACGGACTACTAAAGTCTTATTCTTCTAATGATTTATCTGTTATTTATAACTATATAAACAATAAACTTTCTTTTTGTATTGTTAACGAAAAAGAAATTTTCTTTTTACGTTCTGCTAGTGATGGTACACTAATTGCTATAAAACATGATGATGAAATAGAGTTAATAAGTGACTCATATCTTTATGAAAAAGGTTCTTTTTATAATATTGCTTCAAATAATTTAGTTTTTACTGGAAACTATGAAGTTCAAGATGATGACTCATTTATCTTTAATGATGGTGAAAAAACGTACCATTATTCTGAATTAGGCCTTCTTTTAAGTATTACTAGTGAATCAGAGACTGTTACATATTCATATAAAGGCAATATAGTTGATTCTATTACAACTACTAAAAATGACGGCTCGTGTATCATATCAAACTATGAAGATGGTGTTCTTGTTAAGGTCAATGAGTATGATAGTACTGGTGTTATTACATTTTCTACGGATTATTCTGCTGGTAAAATGGTAAGAACTGTGTATAAAGATGGAAGAGCTGTTGCGGATATTTTTTATAAAGACGATAATGTTACTGTTGATAGTATAAAATATAGGTAAGAAGATTATAGAAAGATGTTCGTATTAAAAACTGCCATGAGATATGCTTTCTCTAAAAGTAAAGGGCAAAGGACCTCCAGTATTGTAATAATTATTGGACTTGCTCTTGGACTTATGGCTCTCTTAGTTATTTCGTCTATTATGAATGGCCTTCAAACGGCACAACTTGATCAACTTAGAGCAATAGAATCATTTGATTTAATAGTTGAAAACATTGATCCATCTGAATTAGATGAAATTAAAAATATTGAAGGGGTAGATAAAGCCTTTAACTTTATTCAAACTAGTGCATTACTCGTTGATAAGACTAGTGGTAAAAGTACCACTACAAGAGTACGAGCTTATAGTGATGATGCATTTAATAATAAAAGAATGTCTAGTGATTTTAGAATTTATGCAGGGGATACTAGTGGGATAATGGTTTCTTATAATCTTTTAAGAAACCTTTCTATGAATATTTTAGATAACAAAAACATTACTTATCTTAAGCCAGGACGTACTGCAACCATTGTTCCTTATACTGCAAGTTTAAGTATTAGTGGCTATTATGCTTCCTCAATGACAGAGTTTAGTTCTAATACAGTTTTTGTAGACTATGATTATTTGTTAAATTTAATGGGCACTAGTTCTGTAAAAATTGCTATTTATGCTAATACAAAGGCTTCTTTTATTAAAATTCAGATTCTAAAAATGTATCCAGAAGCCAAAGTAACTACTTGGCAAGAGTATAATAAAGCTCTTTATTCTGCTTTAATGCTTGAAAAAGCTTTAATGTATATATTTTTAGCTTTTATGTTTTTAATCATTTGTGTAAATTTAAAAAATACAACAAAAAGACTTTTAAAAAATAAACAGCATGAAGGGGCTATGTTA
>CAVEGR010000047.1:0-5772 GCA_963615565.1 Phocaeicola massiliensis
GCTGTGCTTTTTGTGACGTCTCAACAGGTGATTTTCATTTAAGAACTATTGCCAAAGAAAATAGAATTCAAGGTATTAGAGCTGTTTTAGAGCAAATTCAACCCAAAGAAATCCTTGTATGTGAAGATGAATACTTCATGGATAGTAGTTTTAAAACTGCAATTGATGATTTTCATGCAATGGTTACTAAATTGCCTTCTTGGTATTTTGCTATAAAAAGTAGCTATAAGCTAATGTGTGAACAGGCTGGTGTTACTTCATTAAATGCTTATGGCCTTCAATCAAATGATAAACTCTTAGGTCCAGCTGGAGCACTTTTAAGATATGTAAAAGAAACTTCTAAGAGTTCTGTTAGTCATTTAACAGATTATAAAGTTGATTCTCAAGATTCTTATGTCTTTATGGATGAATCATCTAGACGCAATCTTGAGTTATTTAATAACTTATTTGATGGCTCAACTAGATACTCCCTGTTTGATACCATAAATAGAACTAGAACAAGTGGAGGTAGTAGGCTTCTTAAGAACTGGCTTGCATTCCCTTTAAGAAACTTAAATGAAATTCAACAACGTCAAGGTTGGGTTAAATTTCTTTATTCCAATTCAACAGAACTTTCTAGAATTAGAGATTCAATATTTACTTCAAGAGATTTAAATAGATTAACAACAAGGATTCTTGTAAAACGTGCTGTTCCGCATGATCTTGTTGGTATAAAACAGACTATTTCTGCTTTCTTTGGCTTAATTTCAGAACAATTTGATAAATATAGGACATTGTTTGAAGCAAATTTAACAAATGAAGCTCTTTCTCAATGTGCTTCATACATGAACGAAATTCACAATTCAATTAATGAAGATTGTCTTGGTCAATTTGCAGAAGGTGAAGTAATTCTTTCAGGCTATGATGCTCTTTTAGACGAAAAAAGAGCATTAAAAGACCATGGAGATGAACTTTTAAAAGGCTATGTAGAGAAAGTAAAAGCTGAAACTGGCCTTACAATTGTAAAACTTGGTTACAATAAGATTATTGGGTATTATCTTGAAGTACCAAAAGGACAAGTTTCTAAAGTTCCTGCTTCATATTATAGAAAGCAGACTCTTGTTAACGGAGAACGTTTTACATCAGATGAACTTATAAAACATGAAAAGGAAATGATCTCTGCTAGTGCAACAGCAGAAGAACGTGAACGTCTTTTGTACAATAATCTTCTTAACAAAGCACTAGAACTTAGTCCTGTACTTAATGCTATAGGCCATTTCTTAAACACTATAGATGTTTATCAAAGCCTTGCAACAGTTGCTGTAGACTCTTCATTTGTATGTCCTACAGTTACTGAAGACGATATTCTTGAAATCACTGATGGTAGACATCCAGTTGTAGAAAAACAGCTTGGACCAGGTAAGTTTGTTGCAAATAGTCTTGATATGCATACTAGATTTTGCCTAATTACTGGCCCAAACATGGCCGGAAAATCTACATTTCTCAGACAGAATGCTTTAATAATACTACTAGCTCATATTGGAAGTTTTGTTCCAGCAACAAGTGCAAAAATTGGACTTGTGGATAAAGTGTTTTGCAGAGTTGGAGCTATGGATAATCTTGCAAGAGGGGAGTCTACATTTCTTTTGGAGATGCAGGAAACAGCCTTCATTCTACGTACCTGCACAGCTCGTTCGTTTGTGATTGTTGATGAAATTGGACGAGGAACAAGTACACAAGATGGAATGTCTATTGCATACGCTGTAATGAAAGATTTAATGACAAAAGGGCCAAAAACTCTTTTTGCAACGCATTACCATGAACTCACATTGATGGATACTTCTTCAATTAGACTACTTACACTAGACGTTCTTGAGCAAAATGGCTCTGTAACATTCTTAAGAAAAGTTATAGATGGCGTTGCTAATTCTAGCTATGGTATACATGTTGCTAAGATGGCAGGTATTCCAGCATCAGTGATAAAAGATGCCACAAATTTCCAAAGCCGACATTTTGCAGACTACTCTATGAGCCAGACAAGTCTATTTACAGCAAATGGATTAAATAACGAGAATGATCAAAACAACATAGTAAACTTTGATCCTAAAACTTCTGCTGCTCTTGACTTAGTAGAGCAGATACTTCATGCTGATCTTGACCATATAACGCCAATGCAGGCAATGATTTTACTTTCAACGCTAAAGGAGAAAGCTACTGAAATAGATGCTAATTGACAGATGCTTAATTTGTGACAACGTGTGCAACTCCAGCAATTTCATTTGCCCCTCATGCCTTGCCACACTTGAAAGCGAGATGTTTAGCACCTTCATGGCCACATGTCCAAGTTGTTTTTATCCTATAATTAGTTCTGAATACAAATGTCCTAGATGTTTAAAATCTCCTAATGAATCCGGTAACGCCTTTCCAGTTTATTGTGTCTCTACCTATGATGGAAATTTATCTTATTCTGTCTTACAACGTTTTAAGTTTAGAAATGATAAGAAATTAGCAAAGATAGTTGCATATATGATAAATAAAGGTTTAGACGAACTTGATAGTGCCCATAATGCTGTGATTGTACCAATACCATGTAGTAAGACAAGTTTGAAAAAACGTGGCTGGGACCAAATGAAAGAAGTTTCTAAGTATTTAAATAGAGATATTCTTCATATATTAGAAGTATCAAATAACTCTAATATTCAGCAGAAATTACTTGATAGATTTCATAGAATAAACAAAAGTACAAAGCGTTTTGAACTATCTACAAAATATAATCCAAAGAAATTATTAGAGTATCTTCATGGACGTCAAATTATATTAATTGATGATGTATCTACCACTTTTAGTACTCTAACAGCAGCCTATGATACATTAAAAAAAATAGGCTTTGAGGATGTAAAAGCCGTTGTATGGCTATACGACCTCAAAGCCGAAAAACTTAATTAGAGAGGTTTTTACAATAACCTCAAAACATTCAGAAATCTGCAAGTTTAATGTCTAGAACTGTGTAATCATAATCAACGCCGTTAATAGAGAACTTTGCATCTTCTCCTTTTTCAAGATTATAAAGCTTTTGACCTAGTGGAGCTTTGAAATTCAGAATATTTTTTGCAGGATCTGACTCCCATGGACCCAATATTGTATATGTAATTTCTTCTCCAGTAGTATTATCTTTGAATACAGCAACGGTACCAAATGAAACGTAATTGAGATCTACATCTTCTGGTTTTACAACCTGTGCAATAGAAATTTCATCTGTGAGCTTATTCATCAAGAAATTAAGATTCTTTTGCTTATCTTTGCCATATTGATATTCAGCATTTTCTCTGAGATCTCCAAGTTCTCTTGCAGTTCCAATTTCCTTAGAGTTTTCAGGAATTTCTACGTTCATAATATGGTCAAGTTCAGCACTCTTTGCATCAAACAAAGCTTGTGTACACAAAAGTCCCTTAGGAATAATCTTCTTTTTATCAAAAGCAACGTTTGGATTATCTCCTGTGATACCTTCCCAGTTCTCAGGGAATTTGTTTGCAATAAGATGCTTAATTCTAAGTTTCTGATTCTCAATATCTGGAATACTCTTGAGCATAGAGTAGAGTTTCTGTGCTTGATATTCGTCTGCCTGTTCCAAGTACTTGTCTACAAGTTTGTCATCTGTGAAGAGATTTGCTTCCAAAATCTTCTGTCTCTTTTTATTTTCAGCAACATCGGTCTGGTTGTCTATTCTTCTGTTGACTGTTGCAAGTAAAGATAACTTGGTCAGAAGAAGAGTTTCTTGTGTGATTTTAGCCTTGGCCCATTCTTTTTCGCTTGCAGTCTTGGTGAGATAGATGAAGAAATCGGGGTCTTCTTTGAAGGAAGAAACGCTGGAGGCTAAGAGGCGAGTCATCACGTTCTTTTTTGGTCCTCTCTTGATGAGATCTGACATGTAGGCTGTCATGTAAAGAGGGAAGAGAGAAATGAGTACATCTTGCCAATTCTCTACGTTATCAGTAATTCCTTCTATAAAATCTTTCTTTAAATCTGCATCCTGAATTGAAGAGAAGAAGGCTTTAAGATCTGTGATTCTATTGTAGTAATCATTAAATGTAGTATTCAGCTGGATATAGCTAATGTTAAAGCGGTTCTTCAAATCTGCTAGAATCATGTATGCAATGATGGCATCTTGAGATGATGTTTGAGCCTTACCTTCGTAGAAGTTAATCATTGCAGCAAATTCATCGCTGTCTGTTTGGCCTTTATGGGCTATAAAATCATTGAGAATTTTTGTTTTTTCGTAAATATCTTTAGCATTCTTGAATAATGAAAGAGCTTTTTCTTCATAGGTAATTGGTGTACTTCTAAGCACATAGATATCGCTTGAAGAATCACTAATGCCAAAATATGGGTTTGTAGTTAGTTCTTTCTTTGCAGCAGCCACCCATACAGAATACTCTTTCTCTGAGAGTACTGAAGGAACAAGCTCTGCTTTCATTTGTTTTAAAGAAGCCTGACCATCCATAGAGGAGAGTAGAACCTTAAGTCCCCACTTGATGTCTGTCTTGAATTTTTCTGCAAGCTTATCTTTTGGAACACCTGCTTTAAGAACCCAAATATGATTCTTTGAGAGAACTTTAAGACTCTTATAAGCCATTGAACAGCTCATTGAATGCATTCCTTTGGTAGCAAAGAGAATTTGCATCTCGTCTTTAAGGATAGTTTTTATTCTTCCAAGACCCCAAGTTTCATGATATACAAAAGCGCCTTCAACAAATTTGATTTCCTGCTCAAATTTTTCAATTGCTACATTTATGTTCAAATAATCTTGCAGTATGCCTGTATTATTAAGACAATAGTCAAGTCTTGGATTATCCTTGTATTTTTCTTTCCAAAGTTCAATGAGTCTATCTCTTGCACTTAAATCATGTGGTGAATATTTGATGATTGTCTTGAGAATTTTGATTTTTACGTTGTTATCAAAATTTCCTTGGCTATAAATTGTCTCAAGGAAGTAAGCTCCTTTTTCAGATCCCATTGAATCTGCAATCTTTGAAGCAAGTCCAATGAGATATTCAGAACTTTGACTCTTAATTGAGAGTATCTTTGCCCAAACATTTTTTAAAGCTGCAAGATCTTGGGCCTTAATATGCCTTCTGATTATACTTCTAAAGTAGTTAAGTGCAGTTTGAACTTCGCCTTTGTCGTTGTAGTAATCAGCAAGTTTGTAAAGTACTTCTGTTTCATCAAAATCAGCCTTGACAAGACGCTCCCAAGTTTCAATTTTCTTATCCTGCATGTTGAGAGTCTCATAGCAATCTGCAAGCACTCTTAGTGCATAGGAGCTTTCATTAAACTCAAGTATTCTATTTGCAAGGAAGATTACTTCATCCCATTTTGAAGCTTCATAATACTGCTCTAACACTGTGAAGATATATCTGTCATCCATTGGATGGCGACCTGTGATTGTTGCAAGGTATCTTATTGCTATTGAGTTACTATGAGTTTCTTCTAAAAGAGCTTCACATGTAGTATTGAACTCTTGTCTTTCTTCTGATTCAGTTAATTTTGAGGCAGCATCATCTAGGGTCTTGAACTCGTTTACTCCAACTGCAGAAATGTTGGTATTTTGCCATAAATCGTTACTCAATAAGTCTCTAACTTCAATTGCAGTCATTTTTTTCTCCTTCTGCTGACAAAATAAAAAAAGGGCAGACATTCGCCTGCTCGGGTTATGCTCTATATTTTATTATCAAGGTTTTTTGAAAAACCTTTTTTTTAGAGGTTTTTAAAAAACCTCTCTAACAACCTAAACAT
>CAVEGR010000048.1:0-6721 GCA_963615565.1 Phocaeicola massiliensis
ACCGTTAAGACAAGAAGTGGCAACCAGATTGATATCACAGCAGATGTTCTTAGTCTTTCTGCAGCACTTACATTTGAAAATCTTTCACTTTCTGGTGGAATCTTATTTGCTGGTTTCACTGGCAGAGTTTCAGAGCTTGTAGAAGCATACAAGAACAACACTGGCAAGAATGCAGCACTTGCAGGACTTGTGGATAGTGAACTTGCAACTATGTATGCACAAATGACTGTAAACTTTGGTGGCTTTGAAGCCTATTTAAGAGGTGACTTAGCAACCATTAACGGTTCAAAGAACGTTGCAACATCCTTTGGTGCATCGTTTACATTTTAAATATGATTAAGCAACTTGATCCAATAGTTGCATCTCGTATTGCGGCGGGGGAGGTAGTCGAAAGACCCTCCTCCGTTTTGCGTGAACTCATAGACAATTCAATAGATGCAAAAGCTACAAAGATAAGTGTCCATCTTGAACAAGGCGGAATCAAAAGTCTAACTGTTATTGATGATGGAACAGGAATGTCTAGAGAAGATCTTACAATGGCCTGCATAAGTCATGCAACAAGTAAAATTAGTACCATAGAAGACCTTTTTAATTTGCATACTCTAGGTTTTAGGGGAGAAGCTTTAAGTAGCATTGCATCATGTTCCCTTCTTACAATTGATTCAAATGGATACCGCATAGTAGTGAACAATGGACAACAAAGCCAAATTTTGCCTGGTAGTGTATCAAAAGGAACAAGTGTCAGAATGGAAAATCTTTTTGAACTCATCCCAGCAAGAAAACTCTTTCTAAAAAGACCTCAAAGCGAAGGCGCAGAATGTAAAAAGACTTTCCTAGAGAAAGCTCTTGGCTTTGAAGATATTGAATTTCTTCTCTTTATGGACGGAGAACTTAAACTTCATCTGCAAAAAGCAACAAAAAAGGACAGAGCTGTCAGTGTTATGTCCTTAGACAAATCATTTAGTCCAGCCAAAATACTTGAAATGGAATATGAGAGCGATAACACAAAACTGTATGCTGTAGCCTCAGATCCTTCTTGCTATAAGCGAGACAGAACACAAATAAAAATTATCATAAACGGAAGAATTATTGATAGTTTTGCTCTTGTCCAAGCAGTAAACAATGCCTACTCTGCCGCCCTCCCCGGTGGCGCTTTTCCATTTTTTTATTTATTTATAGAAGATAATCCAGCACTGGTAGACTTTAACATACATCCAACAAAGCGAGAGTGCAAGATACGAAACCAAAGCCAAATCTATGGTTGCATTACTGCAATGGTGAGGAATGCTCTACTTCATGGAAAATATAACAACAAAGAAATAGAAACAAAACAAGAGAATACTCCAGAACTTTTCTGTGAAACACCTAAAGAGCCATACAAAGTAGAAAAATTACATAGCCAGCAACAAATTCAACAACAGCAAATTCAGCATACTCATAATACTCAACAGTCTTCTTGCCAAGCTACTGCCAAACCACAGCAAAAAGAAGACAAGCCGTTTGATCCTTCTTGGTTTGAAAATGCTAAATCCATTATGGCTCAAAGTAAGAAAAACGTCCAAGAAAGCACAAATTCAAAACTTTCAGAATCTCCTTCTTACAACTATATAGGCCAAATCTTCAACACATTCTTATTGGTAGAAATCTCAGATAAATTACTATTTATAGACCAACATGCTGCCCACGAGCGCATTCTCTATGACGAAATACTATCTCAAAAAGATGTTCAGCGCCTTATGGTTCCATACCGCTTTGAAGTAGACCGTTCTGCAGACGATTTTCTTCTTGAAAACAGCATTATTTATTCCGATTTTGGTGTAGAGCTCACTCGAGTAGAGTCCCTACTTTGGGAGATGTCCACAATTCCTGCTGCATGTAGAAAAAACGAAACACAAATTGCAACCTATATACAAAATACAACTGGTGATATAGAAAGCGCAAAAAAAGGTTTGTTTGCAATAATAGCATGTCATGCAGCAATAAAAGCTGGAGATACTCTAGATGTAATCACAGCAAAAGCTCTTGTAGACAAAGTCTTTAAGCTTGATGCAATGCTCTGCCCTCATGGAAGAAGTTTTACATACGAAATAACAAAAGAAGAATTATACAAAAAAGTTGGCCGTATTGTTTAAAACAATACTGTTAGATTTGAACTTTCATCAAAAAAAGGCTCAGTATAAGAAGCACTACGCTCTAGTGCACCTTCAAGGTCCCTATAATTCACTTCAAAAGTATAGTCCAATGTTCTGCCATCTTTGTAATACAAATTTAATGACCATTGTCCTGTTGGAAGGACAACACCATCAGGCATTGCAAGATTAGAACAGCCATAGTAAGAAACATCATCAACAAGGGCCTTATTTGCAACTACAGTCCAAGAAAATACGCCATCAGGCGAAGTTATGGACATTGTTAGCCCTTCCTCACTAGGCACTGAACCTGTAAAAAAAACACTCAATCCCATGGAACCAGAGTTTGCACTAACATATGGCTGAGCAACAACACTTGATGCTTCAAAACTTCCTTTATAACAAGAAACACAACATAGAAGAGCACAAAAAAAAGTAAAGAACAAAAACTTTTTACTTAGTTTCATCTGTTTCCTTTAGCTCATTTAATCTTGAAACTACAGGGTTTGCGTACTCTTGGAAAACCATATCTCTAACTTCCGGCTTAAGATGTCTATAGTGCTTAATAAAAGCCTTAGTATTCATGTCTTTGTACTGATCAGCAAAAGTACTAGTACCATTTATGTAATCATAAGCAAAGTAATTAGCATCATAGAGTCTGTAATTGAGATGAATTTGCTTATCAAGTTCTCTAACAGCAGCACGTGCATCTGGCAATGAAGGACTTAGAGGAGAACCAACTTCAATATGAACATCACCTTTTGGAAGTCTAAGGCCTCTAATTAAATCAAGAATATCGGCATACTTTTTCTTAACATAGACGTTATTGTAAACGCCTTCTGCCTTGAGTTTGCGAATCTGTTCTTGGCTTTTTGTCACATCACATGGATCTTTCTGGTAGCTGATAGATACAGGGACAATTGACGCCTTTTCCAAGAATTGTGAGAACGTTAGGCCTTCTTCTCTGTACGCAAGATAAAGCATCTTAATTATGGCAGAACTTGTATTGTCAATGCCATCTTTAGATCTACCGCTCTTTTGAGCAATCCAAATAGACTTCTTTTTTTCTTCTATAGCATACTTGAGATAACGGCTCAAACGTAGTGTTTCTCTGCGAAGATCACTAGTAGAAGTTAAAGACCTCTTGATAGTCACAGCACCGTTTACTTTGAAGAGGTCTGTAGCAAATTGATTGACCAAAAGATTATCTCCAATAACCATCTCGCACATTTGCTTGCCACTACGAGCTAAAGCTAAATCTAACAATGCAGTATCTAGAACAATGTCTCTGTGATTGCTGATATAAATATGAGGAGAATCATCTGTGAACTTATCTATGCCATCAAAAGTGAATTCATCTATGCTAGAACTTTCAATCATTTCCAAAAAGAGGTCACAGGTAATATACTCTTGAAATTCAGTATAATTGTGAACTTGAGTGAGTAAGTGAGAAAGTAACCTCTTTGAATGAAAAGACTTCCAAGAATTAGTCACCCTATTATGCCTAGAAATAATATCTGTAAAATTGTTTAGCAATTGCGGATATTGGATAAGTCTTGAAACAGCATCCTCAAAATCCTGTCCTTCGTATGGAGCAATATCCTTAAATTCTTCTTTTGCAAAGTTCATTTAACAAAAACCTCTGAAAATTTAGTTGTTTCTAAAACTCTGACTAAGTTCAAGAATAATAGATCTCTCCCAACTCTGAGAATCGCCAATCTTATCCTGAGACAAAAGTCCTCTAAATTCATCAATGCTGTTAAAATTGTGCTTATCCATCCACTGTTCAACACCAGTAAGAATTTCCTTCACTACAGGGAAACCATGCATGGAAATTGTAGAAGCTAATTGAGTTGCTTTAGCTCCTGCAAGAAGCATCTTAATGACAGTTGAGGCATCTCTAATGCCGGTGGAAGCACAGATATCGGAACTAACAACAGAGCTCATTATAGCTGTCCAGCGTAAAGTATCACCATAATCGCCCTTGGGCTGGAGCATTGTGGAATCCACACAAATTTTATCTATATTGATATCTGGTCTGAAGAAATGATTGAACATGACAATGCCATCAATACCAATATCTGAAAGGCTTTTCACCATATTAGAAATTGATGTGAAATGAGAGCTAATTTTCATGCTCAATGGTAGTGTTATAGCTTTTCTAGTTTGTTGAGCAAACTTTAAATAGTTAGCCTCAACGGTTGCACCTTTGACCTTATAGTTGCTTGGAATAATAAAGTGAATAACCTCAATTGCATCTGCACCACAAGAAGCAAATCTTTTTGCATCATCCAACCAACGAGCCTCTGAAGTACAGTTAATACAAGCTATAATTGGTATTTCTATACAACTTTTAGCTCTCCCAATGAGATCAAGATACTTATCTACATAATAATCTGCACTAGCTTGAGACAAAAAGGCACGAGCATCAGCATGAGTTAGGTAGTCTTCTGCACCACTCATATCATTACAAGCTTCTTTTGTTATTTCCTCTTCAAATAAAGGGTTAAGAACAATAGCACCTAAGCCAGAATCTTCTGCTCTCTTAATTGAGTCTAAATCTGTAATTAATGGACTGCTACCTAAAATCAATGGGTTTTTAAGTTTCAATCCCATATACGTTGTTTCTAATGAACTCATACAAGCGCCTCCAATAGAGGTTTTAGCAAAAACCTCAACGCTACACAGTATAACATTGTACACTATTCTAACGCAACGATATGACAGTCTCAAAACATTTAATTATCACACGTCTCAGAACCTTCAAAAATCTTTAAATCCTCAAAAACAATTAAGGCTTTTTATCTTTACAGTATTTTTAAATAATAAAATTTGACTTATGCTCAATATGCTGATAGAATCAACTCAAAGGTTAGAAAAACCTCGTAATAAAAGGAGAAAGATATGCTTATTCTTATTTCTGATGCATTTGATGCATCACTAGAATCAAAACTTCAACAGTTTGGAGAAGTTACAACAGACAAATCAAGAGCACCTGAAGCAGATATTATTCTTGTCAGAGCAAAGACAATCTGCAACAAGGAATACATTGATGCTGCAAAAAACGTTAAGCTCATCATCCGTGGTGGAGTTGGAATTGATAATATTGACAAATCTTATGCGGAATCAAAGGGAATCATTGTTCGCAATACGCCTAAGGCAAGTTCAATTGCTGTTGCAGAACTTACATTTGCTCTCATGCTTGCTGCTCCAAACCACATTATTACATACCATAATGGCATGAAAAATGGTGAATGGCTCAAGAGTATTAAGAGAACAGAGCTTTATGGAAAAACTCTTGGTCTTCTTGGAATTGGAAACATTGCAACAAAGGTTGCTGAAAGAGCAAAAGCTTTTGGAATGAATGTTGTAGCATATGATAAATACGTTTCATCTTCTGCAGTTGCAACACTTGTTCCTACAGTTGAAGATGCTGTAAAAGATGCAGACTATATTTCAATTCATATGCCATTGACAGATGAAACAAGAGATATGTTCAATGCAAAACTCTTTGACATCATGACAAAGAAGCCTGTCATTATCAATGCAGCTCGTGGTGCTATTGTTAATGCAGATGACATGGTCAAGGCTCTTGATGAAGGTAAAGTATCTTGCTACTGCGCAGATGTCTATCCAACAGACCCACCAGCTCCAGACTACCCACTTCTCAAGTCTGACAAAGTCATTTTGACACCTCACGTAGGTGCTAATAGCAAAGAAAACCTTCTTAGAATTGGTGATGAGCTTATTGCAACAATTAAAGACCTTAAGGACAACGGAAAAATCTGATGAAACTTGATGAAACTAATAAAGCCATCATTAAAGAACTCAGTAATGGTAGAAAAGCATTTAGTGCTATAGCTGACAAAATTGGAATAACAGAGAACACTGTCAGAGCAAGAGTTAATAAACTCATTGAAGACGGAGTTCTCCAAATTTCTGGTCTTGTAGATCCACAATATATTCCTGATATGCAAGTAGTCTTCATGGGAATTAAGTTAAGCACTCTTGATTTAGAGAAAAAAGCTCAAGAATTCCTTGCTCTAAAGGGAGTTATATCTGTTGTAGTTGTTACAGGAAGATATGATTTAATTGTAAGCCTTGCAACTGGAACATCTGGAGATACCAGCTTATTGAATTTCTTTAAAAATGAGTTAAGTAAAATACAGGAAGTATCTGATGTAGAGACCTTTGTAGTTTATCAATCACACAACTACAGGATTCCATATATTTTCTAAAAATAACTCTAAAGAGGCATTTAGTGGAAAGAAACATACAAACACAAGCAATTGTGGTTAAGACTTCCAAAGTTGGTGAGATTCACAAGTTATTAGTGCTTTTGAGCCCAGACCTTGGATTAGTCAATGTTATGGTCTATGGAGGACGCAAGGGAAAGAAAACAGCCCTTGCTCCTCTATTTTCTATAGGAACATTCCAGCTATATCACAATCCTGTAAGAGACGGGTATTCACTTGAAGAAGCTGTCTCATGTTTTATTCCAGAAGCTATAATGCAGAATCTTGAAAGCACTTATACAGCCTCTCTTTTATGCGAACTTGTGTCAAAAACGCTAACTGATGAGCCACAACCTA
>CAVEGR010000049.1:0-2133 GCA_963615565.1 Phocaeicola massiliensis
TCCTCAGTCCGATTGTAATAATTCCGTTTTCATCGCGGCGCACTTTAATATTATCTCCAACAACAACGATTTTTCTAAAGAAATCCGGAATACTCAAAAGCCCTCGCTGTTCCTGATTTATTTTGTTTGTGGTAGGAAGGTTAAAAGCAGATTGAATGTAATACTTCTCACTTCCTTTTGTTGCAACAAAATCCACCTCCAACTGTTTTTTCCCTCGTTTACCGTTTGCTTTGGTTTCATAATATTCCACTATACCAACATCCACATGATATCCTCGAATCCTCAGTTCATTGTAGATAATATTCTCCATCAAATGCGTTTCTTCAATCTGCCGGAAACCCAATCTTGCATTTCTTAGTCCTACATCCTCAAAATAGTACTTAGACAGCTTTCCAATGTGCTTTTTCCCTTTGATGTCATAACGATCCGCTTTGCTGATGAGATATGAATCTATCAGATGGTCTATATAATTCTTAATTGTCTTATCGCTGATATTTTTATTCTTGGCACTTTTGAATGTCCGCACAAGCTTATTGGGGTTTGTGTAACTTCCTATTGCAGATGCAAGGACATCTACCAATTCATCTAGCTCCGCTTTGTTTCGTACATTGTGGCGTTCAACGATGTCTGAGATATAAACCTTTTGAAACAGGGAATTAAGGTATTCCGCCTTGTCCTCTGATTCTTCCATTGTCAAGATAAGTGGCAGTCCACCATAAGTAAGGTAGTCATCCCAAGCTTCATCCTGTGAGCCATGGTATACAGTCACATATTCAGCAAAGCTTAAAGGATAGACGCGAACCTCGTCTCCCCGGCCACGGAATTGAGTAATTACATCAGATGATAGAAATTTGGAATTGCTTCCTGTAACATACACATCTGCATTGTGTATATGCAGCAAGCTATTGAGGACATCTTCAAATTCGTCTAGATATTGAACCTCATCAAGAATAACATAGTAGTCCTCTTTATCCTTAATGCTTTCTTTTATGAACTTTAAGATGATATCTGGGTCACGTAACTCTTTATTGCTACGGTCATCAAGTGCTATTTCAATAATGTGATCCTCTGTAACGCCACTGTCTATTAGATGATTGTGAAAAAGCTGAAACAATAAATATGATTTTCCGCATCTTCTTACTCCTGTCACTACTTTTATCAGTCCATTTTTCTTTTTCCGAATCAATTTATTCAGATAAATATCACGTTTGATCTCCATAAAGCACTCTCCATTCCGAAAACTAGTGCAGTTGCACCTGATGTCGGAATATATTATACACATTATTCCTTGTAATAGTTAATAGATAAAGACTTTTTATTCCGAGAAAAGGTGCATATGCACCTGATATCGGAATAGGCCAAGTCTGTATCAAAGAGGGTTTTGCAAAATGAGCTTTGTGAAGATTGGATTTGGGTTTACGAGATAAAAAACATTTGCTACATTCACGACAATGTCCGTATTTCAGCAGTTTTGCGCTTATTATGACATTTTATGTCTAAAACAAAGCAAATTTTGCAAATTCCGACATTGATTTAAAAAGTTAATGTGTAAGTTGGAAGTTTTTATCATAAAAAAAGACTGTTGCTCAATCTTTTTATTCTTGCAACAGTCTTTCTGTTTAGGCGCGATTGGGTTTGCCTTTCAGTTGCCTTCTGTAGGGCAACTTACAGGCCGCCTCGCTGCAGACGCAAACCTACCGGAGCGTCTGACTATCGCTCGGATTCAAACCCAAATAGGTACGCCTATAAACAACAAGAGGAACCACAAGGGTTCCTCTCTCTGTTTAGGCGCGATTGGGTTTGCCTTTCAGTTGCCTTCTGTAGGGCAACTTACAGGCCGCCTCGCTGCAGACGCAAACCTACCGGAGCGTCTGACTATCGCTCGGATTCAAACCCAAATAGGTACGCCTATAAACAACAAGAGGAACCACAAGGGTTCCTCTCTCTGTTTAGGCGCGATTGGGTTTGCCTTTCAGTTGCCTTCTGTAGGGCAACTTACAGGCCGCCTCGCTGCAGACGCAAACCTACCGGAGCGTCTGACTATCGCTCGGATTCAAACCCAAATAGGTACGCCTATAAACAACAAGAGGAACCACAAGGGTTCCTCTCTCTGTTTAGGCGCGATTGGGTTTG
>CAVEGR010000050.1:0-6913 GCA_963615565.1 Phocaeicola massiliensis
AATACTTTGTGTATTATGAAGTTAGAAGAAATGCTCTTTTAGCCACAAAGGCAAAGCCAAGATTCATGAAGACAGTTTTGCAAAAACCTCTCAAGTTTTGAATTTCCTCTGACGTTAACTGAAACATAAAATCCTCTTCATCAAATTTTTCAATATTGTTCTTCACTTGACGATTAAAATTCTTCGTCTCATAACCATATATCTCTGCCAAATCCGAGTCCAGCATTACTTGAACTCCACGGATTGTATATATCTTGGCTCTGATTTCATCTGTAGACTGTAATGGCGGTAATAAATCTTTGCTCTGTTCTATACGTAGAAAGTTTAGCATATGAACAGAACTAATAGAAAGAAATAATTTATCAAAAGGTTTTGAGCTTTAAAAGAATGAAAAATCCTTAAGTTCAAAGCAATTTTGCAAAAACATGGATTTTTATCAACCTTCTCTTTCTTGGTTTTTTCAGATATAATCATTCCATGTATGATTATTTGATTGTTGGATCTGGTTTGTACGGCTCTGTTTTTGCATATGAAGCATCAAAAAGAGGGAAAAGGTGTCTCGTTATAGACAAAAGAAATAATATTGCTGGCAATATTTATACAGAAGAGAGAGACAATATTAACGTTCATCTTTATGGCGCCCATATTTTTCACACGTCAAACAAAGAAATATGGGACTATATCAATTCCTTTGCTACTTTTAATAATTACATAAACAGTCCAATAGCAAATTATAAAGGAAAACTTTATAACCTACCATTCAATATGAATACTTTCTATGAATTATGGGGAGAAGAGGCATCAACACCAGAAAAAGCTAAATCAAAAATTGAAAGTCAGAGGATTTATAATGAGAACCCTCAGAATCTTGAAGAACAAGCGCTGTCTCTTATTGGAAAAGAATTCTTTGAAATTCTCATTAAAGGATATACAGAAAAACAATGGGGAAGAGACAGCAAGGACCTTCCTCCGGATATCATAAAACGTATCCCTG
This sequence comes from Phocaeicola massiliensis, assembly GCA_963615565.1. Taxonomy (GTDB): domain Bacteria; phylum Spirochaetota; class Spirochaetia; order Sphaerochaetales; family Sphaerochaetaceae; genus UBA9732. The sequence goes on from CAVEGR010000050.1 coordinate 995, forward strand.
TACGCTACAGATTTGACAATAATTATTTCAATGACCGTTATCAAGGCATTCCTATTGGGGGATACACAAAGATTATTGAAAAAATGCTTGAAAAAGTAGATGTAATTCTCAATGTTAATTTCAACGAAAATCGGACCAAATATATGAAAATGGCAACAAAAGTTCTATATACCGGAATGCTTGATGAACTCTTTGATTTCTCACTTGGAGAACTTGAGTATAGAAGCGAGAGATTTGAGCACGAAAGAATTGAAGAAGAAAATCATCAGGGTGTTGCTGTAATGAATTACACAGAAAGAGAAATCCCATATACAAGAGTCATTGAACATAAACATTTTGAGAATACAATTTCCCCTGTCTCATGGATAAGCCGTGAGTATCCTGTTGATTATAAAGAAACTAATGAGCCATATTATCCAATCAATGACAATAGAAACACACTGTTATATAATAAATACAAAGAAAAAGCAGAAAAACTATCATCTTTTATATTCGGAGGAAGACTTGCTGAATACAAGTATTATGATATGGATAAAACAATAGAGTCTGCTTTAAAAAAAGTTAAGGAAGAATTTAATGAATAGAAATAAACTAACTATAGGTGAATTTAATGATTCCTTCATGCCTGTCATGGATGGGGTTAGCAATGTTTGTAAAAATTACACAATAGAAATGAATAATCTTGGACATAAAGCATATGCAATTGTTCCAGGATATAAGGACAGTGCCGAATATGACAAAATTCACAACATAGATTATGCTATAAGAGGAAAAGAATACTGTCCGGTAAAAGCAGTACGGCCTTATGGAATAACAGTATTCACTCATGAAACAAAAAAAATTATCTCATCTATTCCGTTCGATATCGTTCATGCTCATTGTCCTATATTCACAGGAAACTATGCAATGAAGATTGCACAAGAGAGAAACATACCTATTGTCACAACCTTTCATACTTTTTTCAAAGATGATTTAGATGGACTTCTACCTCTCTCAATGTCTAATATGCTTATAAATCAAATGATGAAGTTCTATTATTGCTGTGACGAAGTTTGGACACCAAGTCTTGGGTCCAAGAAAAAGATGGAAAGAGAATATCATTATGATAAACCAATAAGAGTTGTTGAAAATGGTTGTGATATGATTCCTCCTTTGTCTTATAATGAATATGTAGAAAAAAGAAAGAAGGGCCTTGAAATCTGTAAATGTGATGAAAACACCCCAATCTTCATATATGTTGGGCAACAAAAAGACGAAAAAAATATACCATTAACTCTTAATGCAATAAAAATCTTAAAAAACAAGCTTGGTTCAAATTGTTTTAAGATGATTTTTGTAGGAGAAGGTCACAACAAAGAAGATTATGAAAAATATGTTCTTGAAAATAATTTACAAGACGTTGTTGTTTTCTTAGGACGCATCAGTGAAAGAGATGTAATTGCTTCTCTCTATTGTGCTTCATATTTATTTCTTTTCCCTTCTCTTTATGACACTTCTTGTCTTGTTATGAGAGAGGCTGCAGCTTTTAACCTTCCACTTGTTTTTGTAGACGGATCTTGTACGTCAGAAGGAATCACTGATAGTGAAAATGGATTTCTAATAAAAAATAATCCTGAAGATTATGCCTCAAAACTTGAATATCTTATTAATCACCCAGAGATTCAAAAACACGCAGGAGAAGGAGCGAGAAAAGATTTGTACCGTTCCTGGCACGATGTAAGCAAATTAGTTGAGAATCTTTATTATGAAATAATAGAAACCAAAAAGAAAAATTATTAAAAACTTTGCAACATTTCAGAGGTTTTTGCTAAAGCCTCCATACAGGACCTTAATAGGGAGAAAAATGAAAGCGTTAATTTTAAGTGCTAATATAGGTGGTGGCCATACTTCTTGTGCTAAAGCCATACAAGATGTTTTTAAGGCCCATAATGAAGAGTGTAACATTCAAGATGTTTTAACTCTTATCTCTAAAGAAGTTTCAAGTGTAACCTCTTCCGGCCAAATCTTTATGTACAGACATGCACCATGGCTTGTAAATTTAGGTTATAAAGATAGAGAAAAGAAGAAAAATAACATATTTAGCAAGGATTCTGTACTCTACAAGTTTTTAGCATTAGGTGTGCCAAAGCTATATAATCTAATAAATACAAACGGTTATGATACAATCATTTGTACCCATATCTTTTCTGCGCTGATTATTACTGCAATGCAAGAAAAATATAATCTTCCTTTATTAACCTGCCAAATAGCAACAGACTACGATTGTAGTGCAAATTCTCCAGAGACAAATATTGATTATTATTTCATTCCAGATAAAAGACTCATTGATGACTTTGTTAACTTTGGGCTTCCAAAAGATAAAATCTTCGCCAGTGGAATTCCTGTAAATAAAGAGTTCTTTCAGAGAACAGACAAAGAAAAAGTAAAAGAAGAACTTGGAATTCCCAAAAACAGTAAGCATCTTTTAATGATGGGAGGCAGTATGGGAAGTGGCCCCATCCCAAAAGTTGCCCGTCTTTTAATTGAAAACCTCAAAGAGAACAATTATTTATCCATTGTCTGCGGATCAAACAAAGAACTTTATGAAGAGCTTTCTTATTCATATGAAAACTACGAAAATGTTCATATATATGGCGTCTCTAACCAAATGCCTCTTTTAATGCACTCGGCAGATCTTCTTTTTACAAAACCAGGTGGCCTAACTACAACAGAAGCATATGCATCATACCTTCCAATGGTATTACTCGACTTTATAGGTGGTTATGAAACCGATAACGTTAATTTCTTTACAGGTTTAGGCGGTGCAATTTCGGGAAAAGATCCAGAGTTTCTTGTTGAGCAAACAATCTCCTTGTTAAATAACCCTTCCAAACTTGAAGAAATGACCACCAACTTAGAGAAAGCCTCTCAAGGAAATAAACTACCTGAAGATTTTATTTACGACTTTTTAAAAGACGCATACAAAAAGAAATTTTCAGAAGGTCTCAAAAAATGAATTATTGACATTTTTCCATGGTTTTAAGTCTCTGTTTTTGACATTTTTCCTAAAAACAACAATAGAACTTGATCATGTGCAAGTAACTAAGCTTTTTCCAAAAGTTTTTTAGACATCTCGTAAATGGGAGATTGAAGAACTTTTATCTCCTTTCTATCATAAGAAATAAGTCCATTTGTTTCTTGTTCCACATCAGAAAGCTGTGTATAAATTGCTGCAGCAAGACCCTTTTGCTTTGCAGGAATAATTTGTTTCTCGTAAAGTTTAACAATAGCTTGAGTAAGTTCCATTTTGGAGCGAAGCTTTTTGTAAATAAAACTCTTCTTTTTTGTTGTATTAGTATCATAGCCATAACCTCCAAACTCCGTAAGAATTACGCAACGTTCAAGTTTGTCCTTATGAAATCTGTATGGTCTAAAATATACATGTAAGCTCTTAAAATCACCTATACCTTGATCTTGCCAGCCAGAGGCGTGGTCAATTGTTCTAGAATTATCAAGCGTTGTAATGTTTTTTACTATTCTTGCGCTGTCAAATTGTCCCCATCCTTCATTAAAGGGAACCCACATTGCAAGAGAAACAACGTTATATAAAAGCTCAATAGTTCCGTAGGCTTCTTTCTCCCACATTCTTCTCTCTTTTTCATCTTCTCTGGCAAATTTCTTATATTGATTATCCTTAAGATGAGAACCAAAAATCAAAGGAAGTGTTACTGTTGACGTCTTATATTTTCCACCTCCTGAAACCATATCCTGCCAAACTAGAATGCCAAGACGGTCGCAATGGTAGTACCAACGTAGAGGTTCAATCTTTATGTGTTTTCTTAAAGTATTAAAACCTAAAGCTTTTGCAGTTTTAATATCGCTAATGAAATCTTCATCTGCTTTTGGAGTATAGAAGCCATCCTTATAATAGCCTTGATCTAAAAGGCCATGATGAAAATACGGCTTATCATTCAACAATAGGACATTGTTACCTTTTTCATCCCTACCAACTCCAAAAGTTCTGAGTCCAAAATATCCACTAATTTTGTCTTCAACAACTTGGCTATGAGCCACAATAACAAAATCATAAAGATAGGGATCTTCTGGAGCCCAAAGATGTCCTTTGGGAACATCAATTCTCGCTTTCACACCTGCTTGTAATTCATAGCTTTGCCCATTTAGAAATAAACTACAAGAACAGTTAGAATTGTCATTCATAAAAACTGTGATATAGAACCCTTCAAGATCTGGAACTAGTTTATAACTTTTAATATAGGATAGAGGAACTTTCTCAATCCAAACTGTTTGCCAGATTCCACTAGTTTGAGGATACCAAATTCCTCTAGGTTCACTACTTTGCTTTCCTCGTGAAATTTCTTTTGTATCACTAGGATCTTGAACCAAAACGTCCAAATCAAACTCTTTGTAAGGAACTTCTATCTCAAAAGGGAGATATCCTCCAATATGCTCAAAAACTTGTTTTCCATTGATATATACAAGAGCCCTGTAATCAACTGCTCCAAAATGTAGAATTAATATATGCGTTTTAAAATCCACTTCTTCTGGAAAAATAACATGCCTGCTGTAGCGCATTGTTTCATGTGCTTGTAGCGTTCTCTGCACACCACTGTAAGCACTCTCAGGAGAATAAGGAACCAAAATAGAATACTCTTTTGAGTCTTTTCCATCAGATATAAACTGAAGATTCCATTGACCATTTAAACAAAGATAACTATTCCTTTTCATTTGAGGTCTTGGATATTCACTTAATGGCACGTTCATGTTCTCCTCCTGCGACTATCTTTTGGCATAGTCTATTTGGGCACAACCTATCTTAACACAGCCTATCATAGCACAATACTTATGAGTTTGATTATAATGAAAGGACCATACTTGGAAATCAACTTTAAGGAGGAACAATGCGCCTTTTTCTATTACCTAAGACTTTCAATGGAGAAAAAACACTAACACTAACAGGAAAGGAATATAACTATCTTGTTAGAGCTCTACGTCTAAAAGAAGGTCAGAAAATAATGGGACGTGATAATAAGGGGATCCTTTGGGAACTAACAATAGCCCAAATAGAAAAAAACTGTTGCATTTTAAATGTAGAAGCCTCAAATAAGGCTACAGAATTCACAGATACACTCCCTCAAGAGAGACCATTAAAACCAATCATTCTCTACCAATGCATTCCTAAAGGAAGAAAGATTGATGATATTATAAAAAAAGCAACAGAGACTGGTGTACAAGCCATTGTTTTAGTTAATAGCGAAAATTGCGTTGCTAACATAAAGGGAAAAGAAGAATCTAAACTAGCTAGATTTGATTCAATTGTAAAAGAAGCAATTCAACAAAGTGGATCTATAATTCCAACTGTGGTTGATGGACCAATAGAACTAAAAGATATTCCACAAGACCTAGAAAAAAGAGCAAAAGGAAGCAAAACTTTAGGCCTTGTTCTTCACCAATGTAAACTAAAAGAAGATCAAAGAGACCTTCTTACAACTGTAAAGGATTTTGATGGCACTACAGCTATTATTGTTGGAGCAGAAGGCGGTCTTACAGATAAAGAATGTGAGCTCTTAATTGAGTCTAGATTTAAAGCTATTTTGTTAAAAACAAACATCTTAAGATGTGAAACAGCCTCAATTTACGCAATTGGAGCCATTCAAACAATCCTTGAAACTTCTTGTTGATAACTTGTGCATAACTTTTGTAAGAAGGCCAAGTTTGTCACAATAAAAACCTATAATAAAACACTTAAAAAATTATATAACTTTTAAATAAATTAGAAAAAACATCTAACACGTAATTGTTGATATTATAAAGAATTATTTTTTACTTCTTGTTTGATTAGTACCAAACTTGGAACAATATATTTTTTGTCTATAGAATAGGTTATCCACAAGAGCTTCATTGCCTGTGCATAACCTGTGC
>CAVEGR010000051.1:0-20970 GCA_963615565.1 Phocaeicola massiliensis
GTCATACAATGCTTGTGGGTCGCTTTTTTTGAATGTTCCCGGTCTGCAGACAATGATCTTATCAAAAGTATCTAAGATTTCATCACACATTGCATCATGATTTTTTCCTTTTACTGAGCCAAAAATACAAACTCCAGTAGTTTGTACTTTTGGATACATCTCTTTAAAGGTTTCAAGCAAATGTCCTAGGCTCTTTTGTGTATGAGCGCCATCTAGATAAAGCGGTCTTTTCCAAGAAACTCTTTCTAATCTTCCTGGAAGTTTGTTTTCTTCAAAAGCTTTCTCTGTCAGCCCTTGTCTATATAAACCCAAAGTTCTAAGCACTAGAAGTGCTAATACACTGTTTTGTGCTTGCACACAGCCCCACATGGATAAGTTATAATTAGTTGTAAATCCATCCTTAAAGGTAACGTAAACATGTTGTTTACTATTGTCATAGTGTGTATCTAATCTCTTGATTTCTTTATCAAATTCATACAGCATAGAATTTTGTGTAGAGGCTTCATTTCTAAAAACCTCAAGGGCATCGGGCTGTTGGGAAGATGTAAAAGATAACACGCCGGGTTTGATGATTTTGGATTTTTCTGTGGCAATCAAGGGGATTGTGGAGCCTAGAATATCGGTGTGTTCAAGTTCAATTGGTGTGAGAACGCAGGCTTGTGGCATGAGAATGTTGGTGGCATCTAGGCGGCCTCCAAGTCCGGTTTCAATGACTGCCCATTGACAACCAAGTTCGTGGAAAAGTAGAAAGGCAAATGCGGTGTAGAGCTCAAAAGTTGTGGGTTCGTTTTCGCCAAGCTGGTCACAGAATTTAAAGCCATCAAGCATGTGTTGCAATCTATTTCCTGTTGAGATAAGAAGTTCGTCTGGGATAAATTGACCGCACAAAGTGAAGCGCTCGCGGTAATCTGTAACGTGTGGTGACATGTATAATCCAACTTTGTAGCCTGCTGCTTTAAGCCCGCTTGCAATATAGCTTGCAGTGGAGCCTTTGCCTTTGCTTCCTGCAATATGAATTGTCTTGTAGCTGTTCTGAGGATTCCCTAAGGCCTGCATTAAAGCCTGCATGCGGTCCAGCCTATATGTGCGTACGCTATAGAGATTTGTTTTCTTTTCCAGATTTGTGAAATGTTCCATGTAATTTACAATCTGTTCAAACGAAGAAAACTCCATAATAACCTCTATTTTCTTTTGCTGTGTGTATTCTAGTTTTTTGTTTGCTATGTGTCTATTCATAGTTTATTTTTGACAAAAGTAGTGAACGCGTCAGAAAAACTATTGCAAACCATTTGCTACTTTGATATATTCAAAATGTTTAAACTAGATATAAATATATTATGTATAGGGCATAAGGAGAATAAAGTTATGGGCAGAAAACACAATCCAATTCCATGGGATTTTTTGGACAACTATAGAGGCAAATATTTTAAAGGCGATTGGCCTACTTTAGGTGAAATGTTTGACATTACAGAAGCTAGATGGGGCTCAAGAAAGTGTTTTGAAGCCTTTTCTCCAAAGCACATTGTTTTTACATACACAGAAGCAAAGGCCAAAATCAATCAACTTGCATCTTGGCTTTATGCACAGGGTATTCGCAAAGGAGACCGCGTTGCAGTAACAGGCAAAAACAGTCCAGAATGGGCGTTAGCATACATGTCTATTGTTTACATGGGTGCAATTGTCGTCCCAGTTGACTATTCCCTGTCCGATGCTGAAATCCAGCACCTCATTGACTTTGTTGATGTTAAGGCCATCTTTGTTGACGGCGAACGCATTGATAGAATTGGCAAAGACAAGCAATATATCTTCAAAGTCAGCCTTGAAGAGAAGGGCTTTGAAGACAACTACATTCTTAACCTCCCAGATGTAGGCCAGCAGCCATATGAAAAGCCAGTTGCAACTGACTTGGCCGCCTTCCTCTTCACCAGTGGCACCACGGGCACTCCAAAAGCCGTCATGCTCACACATCAAAACCTCACAGGCGACTGCTACTCTGCACAAAGCCAGATGAATATTTATGAGACCGATGTTTTCTACGCCATCCTTCCAATCCATCATGCTTATACTATGTTAGCTGTTTTCATTGAGGCCATGTCTGTTGGAGCAAATGTTGTATTTGGCAAACGTCTTATTATCAAACAAATCTTTAAGGAAATGAAGGAAGGTGGAGTCACCATGTTCCTTGCCGTTCCAATGCTTTACAACAAACTCATTTCTGCCATGATGAAAGGTGTAGAAGAGAAAGGAAAGTTCGTAAGTGGTTTAATTCATGCAATGATGTCTTTCTCTGGCTTTGTAAAGAAAGTATTCAAGATTAACATTGGCAAGAAAATGTTTAAGTTCCTTCTCAAGAAGGTATCTCTTGATACTAACAGAATTTGTATCTCTGGTGGTGGTCCTCTTCCATCATCTACCTTCAAACAGTTTAACCAGCTTGGTATTGACTTTGTCCAAGGCTATGGATTAACAGAAACCAGCCCAATTATTACACTTAATCCAACATTTGATTATGAAGAAACAAGTATTGGTAAAGTTATTGCTAATACTGAAGTTAAATTCATAGATGTTGACGAGCAGGGTAATGGTGAAATTTGTGTCCGTGGTTTAATTGTCATGCAGGGCTACTACAACAACCCAGAAGCAACTGCTGAGATTATGACTGAAGATGGCTGGCTTAGAACTGGCGATATTGGTTACATGGATGACCGTGGATTTGTATATCTCACAGGACGTGCAAAGAATATTATTGTCACAGAAGGTGGTAAGAATGTCTTCCCAGAAGAAATTGAAGATCACTTCCAGCTTTACTACGATATTGACCAGATTTGTGTCATGGGTTATGTTCTTGATGCTGCTATGAAGACTGAAGGTGTATGTGCTCTTATTTATCCTTCTCAGGATTGTTCTAAGACCATTACAGACAAGGCCCAAATGCAGAAGCATATGGAAGACATTGTTGAAGAAGTCAACAAGGAACTTCTTCCATACAAGAGAATTAGAAAAGTATTTGTTATTGACGAGCCTATGGAGATGACTTCTACAAAGAAGATTAAGAGATTCGTTGTCGCTAACAAATACAAGGAGATGGTTAATGCAAAGTAGCTTCAGAGCAAGTCTTAGAAGCAAAGCTCAAACGTTAGATCCTGTCGTCATGGTTGGCCATGGCGGCATATCTGACGGTGTTATTTCTGCCTTAGATGAGGCACTTACAAGTCATGAACTTGTGAAGGTCCGCTTTCAAGATTTTAAAGATCAAGTAAAAGTCCTAGCTGTACAGTTGGCAAATACAACAGCATCAGAACTTGTAGCTACAACGGGATTCACCGCTGTTTACTACAGAAAAAATGAAGAAAAGAAGTAGGATTTAAAAAAAAAGTGAACCAAAAATTGCACACTAGTTGACAAACAAGAGTGTTTATTGTAACTTTCAAATGTTACTTGGGATCTTGGTGAAGCTGGTTATCACGCCACCCTGTCACGGTGGAGGCCACGGGTTCGAGCCCCGTAGATCTCGTAACAAAAAAGGCTGTTCAAAATGGACAGCCTTTTTTGTTATGCTTCGGGGCTCGAAGCTTTGCGGTAGGAAGACGCGAAAACAGCTACATTCTTTGACAAATCACAGACTTTCTTCTAAAACTGGTCAATTTTGAAAAATTTAGAAGAAATTTTCTTCTAAATTTTTCAAAAGAAGGCAAAATTAGAAGAAAAGGAGCTCTCAACAATGAAAACTACTCAGAAATCACTTCTTTGCAGTTGCAATATACAGTGGAATTGCTGCAAGCTGAGCCACAACGGAGACAATTACCATAGCAATTATGTTTACATCATAAAGAACACCAAGAATCCAGCTACCCAAGAACCAAAAAACTCCAAATGAAAATTCAAAGACTCCATAACCTGTAGCTCTGCTGGCTTTTGGAACAATGGTGGTCACTGCAGCTTTAAGAATGGATTCTTGAGCACCCATTCCAATGCCCCAAAGAAGCACACCCAGTATAAGAAGAGGAACAGAATCAAATAGAAACACAAAAACAGCAAATGGAGCTGATAATAAGGTAGACCACACTAGAGACTTAACGCCAATTTTGTCGTACAGAAGGCCAAAAAAGAGTGCTGCTACTGCGTCTATCAACATTGCTCCCGCATATAATAATGGTAGCGTTGAACTATTGATTAGTTCTTTTGCTTGCACATGCATGACAATAAGAGAGTAATCAATGAAGCCAAATGCAAAGAGGCTAATGCCAACTATATATAGAACAAAGCTCTTTTTAACTGTAAATGGCACATATTCTTTAGGCTCAGGCTCAAAATTATCGGGATTAGGAAATTTGTATCTTGTGATGAGAAGTAGTGCCAACGTGATAGCTCCTGGAATTGCAAGAAAGGCAAAACACGTAGAATAGATTTCAAATTGAGAGCCTTCAGTTTTGAAGAGCATTACAACATACAGCAAAACAGGGCCAAGGAATGCTCCAATTTGGTCTAAGACCTCTTGAAGGCCAAAGCTTTTTCCAACGCCTTCTTGGCTTGCTGCAAATGACATAATTGTATCTTTTGCAGGCTTCTTAATGGCTTTGCCCATGCGTTGAATAATTAACAGAGAACAGGCTGCAATCCAGCCGTTCTCACCAACAAGAGCAAGAGCAGGAACAGCTAAAACATCCAGTACATAGCCTAAAATGGTCATAGGCCAATAGAGCTTAGTTTTGTCTGTAATTTTTCCAAAAACATAACGCATGGAATATCCAATTAACTCGCCAAGTCCAGATACAAAACCAATTGCTCCAGCACTTGCACCTAGTAGGGACAAATAAGCTCCTCTTATACTTGACGCTCCTTCATGTGTCATGTCTGAAAAAAGGCTTACAATTCCAAATAAAATGATGAAAATCATTGCTTGCGATAGTTTATTATTACGTTTAGTTTTCATTTTCTTCACTTTCCTCTACAATCTGAGACATTGTTTTAAAATTATTCTTACTTTCGCTCTTACATTTTATATAGAGCTTATCAAGTGCTTGTACAAAGATATTTGTTTCTTCCTCAGTTAAATCTTCAAGAAGCCATTGGTAAAAAAGAGCCTCAACATGAGCTTTAGAATTCTTTAGTTCATTTGCTTTTTCTGTTGCATATAACAACTGGCTTCTTCCATCTAAAGGGTTGATTTGACGCATAACATAGCCCTTGTTTTCCATGTTTGAAACCTGTTTTGCAACAGCTCCTTTGTCTAGTCCAAGTGCATTACATATTTCTTTTTGTGTAATACCTGGATTTTTACGAATGACATGTAAAACATCAAATTCTGCCGTTCCAATACCGTCAGCCTTTAGAGTACGGGCTGCAAATTTTGAAACTTTACGTGCAATTTTAGTTATCCTTCTTTGTGATTTATCCATAAGAGCCTTCTTATAAAATCTTCTCATGAGATTTTCTCAAAACCAAACTAGTTGTACTATCAACTATTTTTTTCTGTCAATAGCATTCAGCAAGAACATCATAGAATTCCATCTAAAAGCATGTTACAATCAAAACACAAATTTGGGAGAGTTTGGAAAACTTCCCAAAATGGAGGGATTATATGAAAAAAATATTAAGTATCGTGCTTGCACTATTACTTGTATGCACGGCAGTATGGGCTCAGGCAGTAGTAGAAGTAAGTCAAAATCTTCCTGTTGAAGAAGGAACAATTACAGGCTTTGAGAAATATGGCCATGCAACATTGGACATTACAATTGAAAAAATGTTTGCAGATGGTTATGAGCTAGGAGACACTGTTGATCTGGAGTTTAGCAATGGTTATACATTCACCAATATTCCATTTTATGATGGATATTACGTTGCAAAAGGCGAGCCTCTTTTAAGAGCTTATCCTGGACATGAAACAATTGCAGCATGTATTAACTATGGCAAAATCTATGAGATTGCAGGTCTAAATATTGGCGATACTGTAAAAATAACACTTAACGAGAAGGGTGGAGCATTAGAGACTCAAGTTATCAATTCTCTTAAATATACAGATAATAGAGCAGATTATGCTTCAGATGAAATCTATGCAAACTTCAGAGAAATTAAGCTTGGAAATATTGGAACAGGAAAGCTGTATCGTTCATGTTCTCCAATTAATAACGAACATAACAGAGCCTCATACGCTGACGCACTAATTGCTAAAGTTGGCATTAAGAGCGTTCTCAACCTTGCAGACTCCACTGAGGAAATTGATAGCTATATTAAGGCAAATGACTTTGCAAGTCCATATTACAAATCTCTTTACGATAATGGGAAAGTTATTGCTTTGAGTATGCCAATTGATTTTTCTAGCTCATCTTTTGCTCAAACATTAGTCTCTGGCATTGCAAAAATGGTCAGAGAAGGCTATGAGACTCCAGTTCTCATACACTGCACAGAGGGTAAGGATAGAGCTGGTTTCACTAGTGCACTCATTGAAGCTCTCATGGGCGCAACCTACGACGAGATTATCTCTGACTACATGAAGAGCTATGAGAACTATTATGGTGTTACAAGAGAAGATAATGCAAAGAAATATGACATTATAGTTAACACAAACATCAATGAAATGCTGAAGGTCATTGCTGGCGTAAAGTCTATTGAAGGCTTAACGGTTGAAGAACTAGAAGCCGGGGCCAGAAATTTCCTTCTCTCAGGTGGCATGACAAATGCTGAGATTGATGCACTCATCAACGCATTGAGATAGCCTTAACATAGCAAAATATACGAAATAAGCCCGATTTTTTTTAAAATCGTATACTTTTTATACGATTTTTTGAAAAAGAGGGCCAAAATCGTATACTTTGGCCCTCGCAAGAAGTTAAAGAAGCTACAAAACTTATAAAATATGGTTTAAGAAGTCTTGGCAACGTTGAGTCTTAGGACAAGTGAACATTTCTTGTGGCGTTCCGGATTCAACAATGTGACCATCTGCCATAAAAACTACTTTATCAGCAGCAGCTTTGGCAAAACCCATTTCATGGGTAACTAGAAGCATTGTCATACCACTTTTGGCAAGATTGAGCATTACATCAAGAACTTCTTTAATCATCTCTGGGTCTAGAGCACTTGTTGGTTCGTCAAAGAGCATTGCCTTTGGCTCCATTGCAAGTGCTCTTACTATTGCAACACGCTGTTGTTGTCCGCCAGAGAGTTGACTGGGCTTTTGCCCTGCTTTATCTTCAAGACCAACCTTTTTGAGAAGTTCCATTGCCTTAAGTTCTGCATCCTTCTTGATCATTTTCTTAACCTTGATTGGCGCAAGAGTGATGTTGTCTAAAACCGTTAAATGGGGAAAAAGATTAAAAGATTGGAAAACCATGCCAACTTCTTCACGGATTTTACGGATATCAGTATTGGGGGACATGATGTCAACACCGTCAATGAGAATTGAGCCTGACTGTGCAGATTCAAGACCATTGACCATGCGTAGTAGAGTGGATTTGCCACTGCCGGATGGCCCTATGATGACCACAACCTCGCCATTGTTTACTGTAAGCGATACGTCTTTGACAGCATTTAGAATGGAGCCGTCATTGTTTTCAAAATCTTTGTGGACGTTGATAATTTCAATTTTAGCCATTTTTGTGAAGCCTCTCTTCCATGATTCCAACTAGGCGGGAAAGTATAAGTGTGAGGATGAGGTAGATCAGAGCTACCACAAGCATGGTTTGAAGAGAAAGAAATGTGCGTGAAATATATTCGCGGCCACGTTTGAGAATATCGGAGAGAGCAAGGATGGAAACGAGTGATGAGTCTTTTAGCATTGATATAAATTCGTTTCCAATTGCCGGTAAAACAACCTTGATTGTCTGTGGCAATATCACGCAAAAGAAGGCTTGAGTTTTTGATAAGCCAAGTGCAGTTGCAGCTTCTTTTTGTCCTTTTGGAATGGATTGAATACCGGCACGGATGATTTCACCCATGTAAGCACCAAAGCAAATTGACAGTGCAATGATGGCCGCTACAATGCCTTCTATATGAATTAATGAGCCTAAAGCGTAGTATAAGAACATCAATTGGACCAAAAGAGGTATTCCTCTAATAAGCTCAACATAGATACCACAAATCTGTTTTATAACAACATTCTTAGAAGAAGATCCAATGCCTGTGACAGTTCCAATTATAACTGCACCAATGATTGCAAAAACAGTGCATTCAAATGTTGTAGGAATACCAGTGATAACGTAAACAAAGATCTTCCAATAAGTCTCAGGCTTAAAAATACACAAACACAAAAGTAAAGCAACAGCACCGTAGAATGTCAAACGCCATGACGTAACTAAATGCTTGTTGCTTTTTTTGGGAATAAGAACCCCATCCGTCATTGTGATAACGGGTGGGGTATTTGATGTTTTCCTAGCCATCTTTAGTTTAGACCGTATTTGGACTTGATTTCAGCAAGTTTACCAGACTCTGTAACTTTCTGAATTCCTTCATTTAGGATGTTCAAGAGCTCTGTATTGCCCTTGATAACTGCCATGCCCATGTCATCTGAATTCTGGAAAGAACCAGCAACTTTCAAGATTTGTGAGTAATTGTCATTTGCAAGAACAAAGTCATTTGCAACAACGCTATCAAGTACAACTGCATCCAAATTGCCATTTGCAAGATCCAAGATTGCTGAAGGAGCTTCATCGTAGGTTTTTACCTCAAGACCGGCATCCTCACATGCAAACTGGCATGTTGTGCCAAGCTGAACACCAACTTTCTTGCCTACAAGGTCATCTTCACTGAAAATGCCATCTGTATCCTTCTTGGTTACAATTGACAAAGAAAATTGCAAAATTGGGGTTGTGAAATCGCAAGTCTGCTTCCTCTCTTCAGTAATGGTCAATCCCGATGCTCCTATGTCATATTGCTTGCTTTGAATTCCAGCAATGATGCCATCAAACGATACATTTACAATATTAATCTTAATATTCATTGTATCAGCAATGGCCTGAACAAGTTCCATTTCATATCCAACAATATTGCCAGCATCATCAATATACTCAAGTGGTGGATAGTCGCAAGAAGCTGCTACTGTGTAAACTTTTTCTGTTGAAACCTGTTCCTTTGAACCTTGTGCAAAACAAGGAAGGAGAACAGTAAGAATAACCAAAACTGCAAACATTAACTTTTTCATATTTGTTCCTTTGGGGTCTTTCAAACCCACATTATGTTAATTTTCAAAGGTACAATATTGAGTTTGCAGTTTTGGGTCAACTAGTTTTGTATAAAAATACAAAATATTTTTGCAAATTTATGCATAAATTCACAAAAATAGGGGATTTTATTCCAAAATCCCCGTAACATATGCAAGAGTATATGCAGCACTTGTAAGAGAAATCTTCTGTTGAAGAATTTCCATCCTGTCTTTATTTATCTCAATTTGCTGAGATAAGACACTTGTTTTAGAAATAAGACCTTCTTCTTTTTGAAGCTCATACATTTCAAGTCTGCTCTGAGCTTCTTCAAGCTTTAAGTTAAGATATTCAATCTTAGCTTGAGCAAGTTCAGCAGAAGAAATGTTCTCTTGTGCTACAGACTGAAGTTTATCAACAGCAGCATCATAGTCTGCAATAGAACCTAGAACTTCACTTTGAGCATAGGAAACATCATTTAGTTTAACGCCGCCATCCCAAACTGTAGACTTGATAGCAAATGTAATATAAAGGCCATAGTCGTCTTTTCTATACCAGTTTGGTTCAACTAATGGCAGATAGGATCCTCCATAGTTTAATGTTACTTGAAGCGCAAAATCTGGCTTCCAGTATAGAGAATCTTCTGCAACCTTTTTCTTTAACTGCAATGCTTGTGTTTGCTTTTTAAGCATTGTTAAAGGCTCACTAGAAGAACGAGTTGCAAGGTTGTAAAGCTCATCATGATCCATAGCAACAATGGCCTGAATTTCTTCTTCATTTACAGAATAATCAATATCTTCAGATTCTAGGCTATCTTTTCCTGTGATTGTGCGTAGTTCTTGCAAGTTTGATTTATATTCTTTGACTATTTCTTGCTTTGTAACATCTAGCTCCATAGCATCAATCTTAGCTTTGATAACTTCCTGTTTTAAAAGCATTCCGTTGTCATATGCATCTTGGCTAACAGCTACAAGTTCGTCAGCAATTGTCTTAGTTTCATCTAAGATTGTAAGAATTTCGTCCATGTATTTCATGGCAGAAAGTCTTGCCTTTAGTTGGGCTGTAAGCTGCTTTGATGTATCTTCAATTGATAGTGCTCTAATTTCTGCAACCTGTGTATAAAGCTTAACTGCATCTGGAATCTTTCCCCAAGTAAATAGTGGTTGAGTAATTGAAAGACTTGCGTTGTAGTAGAAATTATCCATTCCTTTATAAAGAGTAACATATTCACCAGCAGAAGAACCTGGAACCACAACTCCAAGTTGAGATGCAAGCTCATCTACTCCAATGGTTGTTTTTCCAATTGGAGGGTTTGCCATGTAGGTTGAAGTGAGCATGAGATCAATGGTGGGCTGATAATTAGCTTTAGCATTTTTTACATCCAAAAGACTTTGAGTGTATGTTTGCCTAGCTTTTTGTAGCTCTGCGTTGCTACCATTCATAGATGCTTGAAGATCCTCTAGAGTTGCGTTTGTAGCCTCGTTTGTGCTGACAGAGCTCTCATTTGAGAGCTCATCAGCAAACAAAGTAAAACTCACTAGAAGAAGCACAAGCATTATTGTGCAAAATTTTTTCATATTTCTCCGCCCTTAGTTAGTCACTGTAAAGATGTAGTTAGAAAAGTCTGTATCTTCGCTTGTAAGTTCAATTGTTCCTACATTTGTACCATCTCTTTTTACTGTAAGAGTAACTGGTTTTGAAACATAAGATATTTTATTTGTGTTACCATCTGCCGCATTATACTCTAATAAAATCTTACCTGATTTTCCAAGACCGTCGTACTTACCATGGTTTGTTGGAGCTCCATCTACTGTAGGATTTTCTTTTCCTGTTATTACTGTATCTCCAAGCTTTGTAGTACCATTGTAAATTGAAAGTTTTTTACCATCGTCAGACTTGTTTCCATATCCATCACCAGTAGCAGAAGAATTATAAACATAGCCACTTATTCCAGAACCAAGTCTAAGATAATTCTTTCTAAAGTATACATCTACGCTTAAACTGTCACTGTCATCATCAAGCTCAACTGCAATAGAAGAAGTATCTAAATCTCTAAGTGTTGCATCATCTTCATCTTCTGTCCAACTCCAATAGTCATTGTTTGAACCTTTCTGGTCATCAAATTTGGTTAATTCCAAAGTGCATGGAGTGGTCATATCTTTTCTAAACTTCACATTAATTGTTGAACTTCCAGCTGAAGTTGTTACTGTGTCAGATTTTACAGTATCACCATCTCCATTGTTATACTGCCAAGCAAAGTAGATTGGATCTGTAACGGAGTTGGATGTAGCACCATCTTTGAGATTGATTGTAACACTTACAGTTTCCCAATCGTTGCTGAAATATAGACTATTTGATGTATAACTCTTGCTCTTAGTGTCATAGCTCATCTCAACTTTCTCTTCACCTGTATAAGTCCAATCATCACCAGTTTGAATGTCGTAGACAGTAACAGTTGGTGGATTTGTGCCATCTTTGTACTTAACAGTAATAGTGCTCTGACCATTTGTGATTGAAGAAACAGTTGCAAAAACATTGTCAGCACCATCTTCACTATAACCATCACAATAGCTGTAACGGAATGAGAAGCCGCTTGTATCTGTAATTGTAGAATCTGAACCAGAAGCAGTTGTGCTGTTATCATCAATATCCTTAAATTTAATAACTAGATTCTTACTTGTGGATACTTTGTCGCAATATACAATACCAAAGTTGTTTGATTTGTCAGACTGAACTGTTCTTCCTTCAACTTTTGTAAGACCATAATCCTTGTGGAAAACTAGCAAGTAAACTGTACGACTGTCTGCATCTTTTCCATAAAGAGGATCATTTGTCATCCATCTAAGAGATGAGATTGAGAAAGAACCATCTGTAGCAGTTTTTGCTGATGGCACTGTGTAATCACTAAAGACAGTATTTTTGCCCTTTTCCCATGTTGTATATGCACTGTCCCAAGCCGATTTATCATCATAAGCATAAACCATAGCATCTGAAATTCCGCCAGATGATGTTGAAGAGGTTTCTCTTGCACTTCTATCTTTAACTGTTCCACTAATTGCAGAATCAAAGACGGCCGAGCAGCTTGTTAATGTAATTGCAAACAAGCCAAGTAGTAGCAATGCTACAACACTAAAATTCTTAACATTTTTGTTTTTCATATTATTTTTCCTCCTCTGCAACATTGGCAGAATTTTTCTTTTTATAAACTCTTCTGAGCTTCATTCTCTCAAGTAAATAGTAGTAAGTTGGCATGATATAAAGAGTTAGTATCATACTTGTAGCAAGACCACCCATGATAACCTGTCCTAACGGGGCATAGATTTCCGCACCTTCACCCTTGGCCACAGCCATAGGAATAACACCCAAGACAGTAGTCAGCGTGGTCATCAAGATAGCTCTAAGTCTTGAGGCCGATCCCTCTGCAGTCTCTCTATCTAGGATTGCTCTTTCATCTTTATAAGAAAGCATTCCAAGAGTTTCTGTATATTCATCAAACTCAATGCCCTTCATGGTTAAAAGCTTTTCTCTGTCACGCTTTCTAGCAAAGTTTGCATAATCTGCAATAACAATACCGTTGTTAACCAGCATTCCAATGAGAGAAACAATTCCAAGCATTGAAACAATACTCATTGAAGAACCAAAAATAGAAAGTGCAACAACTGAACCAATTATACAGAATGGGAACAGAAGCATGATTAAGAACGGCTGATCAAAACGCTCAAAGACAGCAACCATAACTAGATAAACTAGGAACATTGCAATCAAAAGAGCTTGAATCAACGGTGTCATAGACGTTTCAACCATTTCTCCAAGACCACTAGTCTTTGTTGAAATTCCACTTGGAAGTGGGTTTTCTGCTAGATACTGGTTAATCTTCTTTGTGACACTATCTGTACTTTCTGTTGTAAGTGTTGCAGATATTGTAAGAGAAGTAGCTCTATCATCATGATTTATCTGAGAAAGGTTCTCTTCCAAATCAAGAGAGGTTACGTTTGCTAAAGAAATTGTTGATCCTGCAAGAGATGTAATCTTTATGTCATTCAGTCTATCAGCAGTAAGTTCTTGATCCTGGATATCGGAATAAAGATGAATGTCATAACGGTCATCGCTACCTTCTTGGCTGTATTTTCCAACATCTGTTCCGTAGAAGAGAATTGCACTTGTCAGTCCTGCTTCCTTTGCGGGAACACCCAAACTTGTTAAATAATCATAAGTCCCGTTGATGACAGCTGTTTTCATGTCATTTGTAGCACTAATACTTGTTGTCATTACTTCTGGGTATGTCTTAAGCTGTGCTTCAATGCGCTCTGCTGCTTCATATAGAGTATCTGTATCTTCTCCAACAAGCATGAGACCGTAACCACCACCGTTAGAAACTAGGTTGATAAGTCTATCAAAACCACCGTTTTCTACGCTGATTGTTGCATCTGGAATGTTTGCAGACAAAAGTTCCTGTACTTGAAGGATGATTTCATGAATGTCTCTGTTTCTGTCTTTGACACTTGTAAGAACTACGTGAATTGCTCCTTTGTTCTTTGTTGCTTGAGAGAGAACTGACATGTCTTTTCCTGAGAATACTACGTCTGCTTTCAGCTCTGGTACGGATTCTATAACAAGTTCCTCAATCTTATTCATTGCTTCATGTGTGTCTTCAAGTGAGTATGTTTGAGGTAGTGTTACATTAATATAAAAGTCTCCGTTATCTGTTGATGGAATGAATGTAAATTCCATGTTTGGTAGAATGTAAATACTCAAAAGGACTACCAACAATGCCACAACAAGCATGAATGGGCTGTGTTTTTCTACAAAGTAGAGGCTCTTTGCATACCATTTTTCAATTTTGTTTAATCCTCTTACAACGATATTTTCACGCTTTGGAGTACGCACACTGTCATCTTCTTTGAGAAGTTTCTTCATTAAGAATGGTATGTAGATAATTGCAACCAACAATGATGCTGAAAGTGAAAGCATGAAGGTTACTGATACGTCTTTCAGTATTTGTCCTACAAGTCCACTCATCATTGCAATTGGCAAGAATACAACAATTGTTGTAAGTCCTGATCCCATAACAGAGCCCATAACGTTATCGGTCCCTAAAAATATTGACTGGTTGACCGTGTAGAGTGCTTTGCCGTCTTTAGTTTGCTGGTAGTACCTGTATACCTGGTCCAGTACAAGAATGGCGGCACCAACTATGTTACCCAGTGCAACTACAATACCGGAAAGGGAAAGTAGGTTAATTGTGATGCCCATCAGCTGCATTCCAATGAATGTAAAGAATATGGAAAGTGGGATGGACAAGCCAATTATGATTGTGGCCTTGAAGTCGCTAAGGAAGATGTAGATGACTAGAACTGCAATAAGAATTCCAAGTACACCAGATTCTATGACGGTGGAGAGTGACGAGTTAACTAGTGTTGAGTCATCGCTAATCATTGTAAATTTGAGTGCTCCGCCGTATTTAGCTTCTTCCTCTGCTAAGATTTTTTTGATTTTGTTTGTGATTTCTATTGTGTTGCCATCGCTTCTTTTGCAAATGTCTACGCTTATGACTTCTTTTCCGTCTTTTGTGACAATGTAGTCGTCATCTTTGTAGTCAAGAGAAATGTCTGCAACATCTGATAGCCTTATGATTCCACCGTCTAGTGAGTAGCCTACTGGGATTGATGCAATTTCATCCAAAGAAGAGTAGGTTGAGTCAAATTTTGCGTCTATTGATGTGCCTTCAAATGTGACAGAATCAAGAGGAATTGAATAATTGCTGTAAGAGAGCATTTGATAAACTGCAATTGGAGAGACTCCTTTGCTGTTTAAGTCGTCCATTCTAAGTTTGACGTCAACTGTAGGGTTCTTTGCGCCGTTGACTGTAATTGTTGAGACTCCAGAGATTTGTGTAAGTTGTGGTTTAATCTCGTTTTCAACATAGTCGCCAAGAGCATTGATATCGCCATCTGTACTTTCAACGACAAATGATGCAATTGAAAGCATTGATGTTCCACCAACTAGTGCATAAGGTCTGCCCTGTATGCCATCTGGAAGATCATCAATTAGATCATCAATTCTGTTTCTGACTTCATCAATTTCGTCATATGGGTCAATGCCGTCTTGGTATGTGATTGATACTATTGAGGCACTGTTTATTGACTGTGACGACATACTTTTGAAGTTTGGAAGTGTGACAAAGTCTTCTTCTAGGACGTTGGTTATTGTTTCTTCTATATCTTTACTTGAGGCTCCTGGGTAAATTGTTACAACATATACCATTGGGTTTGAGATATCTGGAAGAAATTCTGTATTTGTATCTGCAACTGCCATAAGTCCAAAGACGCCTAAGGCTAAAAGCGTCATTGCAATTATTACGGGGTGTGCAACCGGATAACGTGTAAGTTTCATTTAACGCCTTCCTTACTTGTCTGAATCTGCGCCAGTTGAGCTTGAGCTAGTTGAGCTTGAGCTGGTTGAGCTTGAGCTGTTGACTATTGATACTGGCTGGCCACTGAATAGATCATCTTGGCCCTTAATGATGAATTGTTCGTCTTTATATTCTTCTGGGATAATGACATATTCGCCTGTGCTGAAAGCCTTTGAAAGATCAATTCTCTTTGCCGTGTAATCATCTTCGCCTTCTTGCACATAGTATGCACTGCCATCAAGTTTCATAGTCTTTCTTTCTACTGAATAGCCTGTTTGGGTTTCTACTGCAATGGTGACCTTTACATACATTCCAGGATTGAAGAATGTTGGGTCATCTAGCTTGAGGTAAAGCTTAAAGTTTTTGCTCGTTGGATCAACATACGGTGAAACAGCTTTAATTGATGCTGTTGTTGTTTTTTCTTCAGAGTAAGTGGTAGCAGGTCTTGTTACAGTAATTTTGTAGTTTGATTCTGTTCCGTTTGTATAAGCATCAGAGAATAGAGCAAAGTACTGCTCGCCAAGATTTAAATTAACTGTTAAATTGCTTAAATCTGCAATTGTTGCTACTGGCATTCCTTTAGATGCTGTGCTTCCTTGGCTCATTATAGTCTTGAGAATTGTTCCACTT
The DNA here is from genome assembly GCA_963615565.1 of Phocaeicola massiliensis. Lineage (GTDB taxonomy): Bacteria > Spirochaetota > Spirochaetia > Sphaerochaetales > Sphaerochaetaceae > UBA9732. The sequence goes on from CAVEGR010000051.1 coordinate 16,177, forward strand.
GTTTTAGCTGTAACATTTGTATAAGAAAGTTGAAGCTCTGCAAGTTCCAATTGTGCTTTATAAGCATCTCTTTGAGCTTTGACAGTATCATAATCTTGTTTGGAAGCACTTTCATTCTTATAGAGTTTTTCAACTCTTTCATAAGAACTTTCATATGCTAGATAAGCAGCCTCCGCCTGTTGTCTTTGAAGTTCATAAGGCTCTGGGTCAATGACAGCAATAACATCGCCTTCATTAACATAGTCTCCTTCTTGAACATTGTATTCAAGAATTGTTCCATCAAGATAAGCTGTAACGGGAATTGTTGAATCTGCTGAAACATAAGAGGAAAGGGTGATTTCCTTTGTCAGCGTTCTTATCTGTGGGGTTGTAACTTCAACAGCTGAAGTTGGACGTTCATAAGAGGTTTCTGTTCTTGTTGAATAGAACCATCTTAGACCTAGATAAAGTGCAGCGAACACAATAAACAATACTGTGTACATTAAAACAGATTTGAGTTTTTTGTTTTTCATACAATCCTCTCTAATAGGGTTTTATAACCTCAAATAACGGTGGAAAAATTACTAATAAATGAGTTTTTTATCAACATATTAATTTGGATATTAAACAAAATTTCACTACAATGTATAAATTTCAACAAGTGTTGAAAAAATGTTGGAGAAATAAATAAAATCTTATAATCTAGCTATATACAAATAGGAGGTTAAAAATTTATCTATTTTTCAAACTCCAACACTTGATTTTTTTACAACACATGTTGTATTTTACTTTCCGAGTTTGTTTTTTACGAATTATAGGGGTTTTTGAAAAAAACTCCTGTTGTTTGGAGTTAAGTATGGAGAGTGAAAGGAAACAAAACAGGAATGCATTAAGGTCTAAACGCTTGATCCGTCAAGCATTTGTTAGTCTTATTAAAACAAAGCCTGCCAACAAGATTACAATTACAGATATAGTAGAAGAAGCTAACATTAATAGAGCAACTTTTTATGCTCATTATTCCTGTTTGAAAGATTTGATTGACGAAATTGAGCAAGATGTTATAAACAAGCTCACAGAGGTTCTTAATGATTTCAAACTTGAAAACTTCTTTTCAAATCCAACACCACTATTACTTCAAGTTAGTATTTTCCTTTCGGAAGACCCTGATTATTATAAAACACTTGCTTCAACTCCTGAGTCTAGTGTCTTTATAGAGAAACTTAAATTAATTTTTGTAGATTATATGGAACACGATGCCTCTATTCCTCTTGAGGTTAGACAGTCAAAAGGTTTTCACATTAGTGTTCTTTTCTTCGCTGGTGGCCTTGTTTCTCTTTATACTCAATGGTTAAATGGCCAGCTAGATTGCTCTTTGTACGATATTCCTATGGAAGTCAGCAAATTATTCACAATGGCCAATTGGTCTAAAAGTGTTTGCAATCCACTCTAAAGGATGTAAAACACTCTAAAGGATGTAAAACACTCTAAGAATGCAAAACACTCTAAAGGCTTCTGTTTTTCATTGCAAGTAGAGTTTCATTTGCCTTTTTTATGCTAAGTGTAATAAAAACGGGTAGAAGTACAATAATCTTACGAATTGATCGCCTTCCTTTCCTTGCTCTCCAAGCTAAATCCAGTGAATTCCAGATTGCAAATAGCTGAGGTAAGAAGTTTAAAAAAAGAGCAAATGACTTTGAAAAAGTTAGTTTTGATTGCCCAAAAGTGATACATGTCTCAATTTTTTCAAGTGACTGACGCATTTCAAGGTGCGATGTTGTTCTAAAAAAGATTGAAGTATAAGCCATTGAAACTAGAAGTCTACTCATTAAAATGAAGTTACCTTTTTCAAGTAAAATTGTCCAAAATCCCATACTTGGACTTACAGCAGATTCATCCAAGCCTGCTTCTATTGTGCCACTTTCTATTGGCATGGGTGTCTTATCAAAAAGTAAAATTGTAAGTACATCTATAATAAAAATAAAAAAGCAGTAATAAACAATAGGCTTTAAATCTCTAAAAAAACTTCCCACTGGAAGTTTTGCAATTAGAAAAAGAATAAATGCAAGAGCAAAAAGGCCAAGATGATAGAAGAGTGTTGTAAAATATAGAACCAAAGGAATGCAAAAGAGAATAATTAGCTTTACAATAGCTGGAATTCTATGAATGAGACTATTTCTTTTATTATAAGAAAGAATTGCTTCCGTCATAATTTTTTAATGCCACTTTCACAGCCATACTAGCGATTCTAAGTTATCATAACATGCAAGAGGATTTCTAATTCCCCATTCAGGCTTGTTTGCAAGATCTCTTAAACCGTCTTCTGGGCTGCCATCAAAAAGAAGATGTCCAGCTTTAAGTACAATAAAACGGTCAGCAAGGGCCAAACATTTTTCAATTTCATGTGTTAAAATCAATAACGTTTTTCCAGCATCATGCAATTGGCAAACAAGACCATTTAAATCCTTCACGCCAGCGTAATCCAAATTGCTATATGGTTCATCCATGATAATTGTATCAAAACCAAGCGCCAAGATAGCCGCAATTGCAAGCCGTCTCTTCTCTCCTCCCGATAAAAAATGCGCCGGGCTATTTCTTTTCTCATATAGATTTACATCTCTAAGTGCTTTGCACGCTCTATCCTCTGCCTGCTTCCCCTTTACCCCGATATTTACCAGTCCAAAACAAATATCTTCAAGTGGAGTTTCCCCAAGAATCTGAGAATCAGCATCCTGAAAAACAAGACCTGCTTTTGAACTAGTAGTTACAGAGCCCTTAGACGGCTTTTCTAGATTAGCAATAATATGCATTAAAACACTCTTGCCTGAGCCGTTTTCACCACTTATGACAACAATTTGACCTTTATCAACAGAAAAGCTTACATCATCCAATGCAACAAATTTTTTTGAAGATTTTTCATCTGAAGAGCTTGAAGAGAGAAAAAACTTAGAAACATTCTTTACTTCAATTGCTTTTTGTTGCACTTTGTCAAACTTCCTCATCTTTCATATGCTCAAGTTCATGTTCATCTGGCGTAAAAATATACCAAGAAGCAACAATTCGCAATTTTGAAGCAAGTAAAATAGCAATAACCATTTTAACAACATCCCCGGGAATATATGGAATAACACATAAAGTCATTGTCTGTGCAAGCGTCTTGTCCATAACTCTCATGAAGTGAATTACACCAGGAATATACATGACTACAAAACCAGCAACAGTAGCCAATATTAAACGTATAAGCTTAGTTTTTTTACCATATACAGGTCTTTGGGCTATTATTCCAGCAACTAGTGTGGCTATGGCATACCCAAAAAGAAAGCCACCAGTTGGCCCCATAAGTCTTGAAATCCCACCAGTTCCACCAGAAAAAATAGGAAGCCCAAGTGCTCCAGCAACTAAAAATAAAACAGTTGCAATTGTACCCCAAACAGGACCAAGCATTAACCCAGTAAGTACTGTAATCATGTTTTGAAGAACAATAGGAATTGGTGTTCCAGGAACTGGAATTGATATAAAGCCACAAACTGCTGTTAAAGCTGCAAAAAGAGCAGTAAAGACTATCTTTTTTGAAACATTATTTGAAACATTGCTTGAAACATTATTCGTCATGACTTTGGATTTTACTGTAAATTATACATCTGTGCAAAGTAGCCCAGTTGTTGTACAGTACACCCATATGGAAAAAGTTTTAGTTGGAATGAGTGGAGGTATAGACTCCTCTGTTGTTGCTTATCTTCTCAAGGAAAAAGGATATGAAGTTCATGGTGTTACAATGACTTTATGGAACAAAGATGTACCTTTCATAGGAGATCCTACAAAAACTGCATGTTTTGCTCCCAGTTCAATTGAAAACGTAGAAAAAGCTAAGGCTATATGTGACAAGATTGGTATACAGCACACTGTGCTTGATATCTCAAAACTCTATGAATCTATAGTTCTTAAAAACTTTAAAGAAGAATATCTTAATGGAAGAACTCCAAATCCATGCATTTGGTGCAATCCAAAGATTAAATTTGGTGCAATGGTAGATTATGCAAAAGAAGCAGGCATTGATTTTGATTATTTTGCAACAGGCCACTATGCACGTATAGAAAAAAAAGATGGCAGATACTGCTTACTGCGTGGAGTTGATCCCAAAAAAGATCAGAGCTATTTCCTCTATAGACTTTCTCAATTACAACTTGGCAGAACAATTTTTCCTCTTGGTAGCATGGAAAAAACTGAAACTAGACATATTGATCAGCTTCTAGGTTTCCATCCAGCAGATCAAACTGAAAGCCAGGATTTTTACAGTGGCCATTACTCAGATCTTCTTGATATAAAACCAGTTAAAGGTAAGATTGTTGATATTGAAGGCAAAGTGTTAGGTTATCACAATGGAATATGGAATTACACTATAGGACAGCGTAAAGGGCTTGGAGTTTCTGCCCCCCGCCCTTTATACGTTCTCTATCTAGATCCTCAGAACAACGAAGTTGTTGTTGGTTATGAAGAGAATACTGGAAATATTGCTGTCACTGCCTCCCAACTTAACTGGGTCTCTGTGGATTCTTTTGAAGATGGACGCGTTGTACAAGCAAAGATTCGCTCAACCGGAAATCCTGTTCCTTGCACCATCACACACCAAGGCAATGATAAAGTAAAAGCAGTTTTCACTACAGCGGTAAAAGCTGCAACTTGCGGACAGAGCCTTGTTGTGTATGATGGAGACTATATCCTATTTGGCGGAATCATTGATTCAGTTGAACATTAATTAAAGCTTAGAGGTTTTTGCAAAACTGCCTTCATGAATCTTGGCTTTGCCTTTCCGGCTAA
>CAVEGR010000052.1:0-4108 GCA_963615565.1 Phocaeicola massiliensis
ATCTTTCGCTTACGATATTAACGTTATACTCTGCCTTGTGAAAATTTGCAAGTTTTTTTCTGTTCCATTTGGTTATTAGGTTATTTGTTCCCACCTAAATCTGATAAATCTTTATTTGAGAAGTTCAAATAGGATTAAATCATTACTTCCACCACTTAACATTGGATGCTGTGTTGATTTTTTCAACGGAACATTTTGAACAACATATTGGCATATTTCCAAAAATGTTAACTTTCCATCTGAGGTGCCACTTAAACACTGATTATCTTCATCCCAACATAGTGCAGTGAGTAACAATTCAGTAAAATAACCATGATTACTAGACTCCCAAGATTCTTCGTAGTAACGTGAAGCACTAAGACAGAAAGTATCTGAAAGTTCATAGATATTAGTTTCAAAGAAAAGCTGGTCAGCAGTTATTCCAGTGTATTCATCTGGATTAATACTTACATTACCAGAATCTACAATTCCACCAGAAAAGCAAACATCTGCAAAAACCACCTTAGCACCATTGATTTTAGCAAGATCTTCTTTAAACTCATTATGCCAATAAACCTCACATTCCTCTCCAGATCCAGAATTGGCACACATTATAAAGCCAGTGTTTCGTTCTTCTTCATATTCTTGTGCAACATCTTTAGGCTGAGTGTTATAACCATGACAACTAAAGTAAATAAAAGTCAATTCTCCATCTTTGGAACGTTCTGCTAATTGCTGCATTACAATTCTAAAATGTGACCTTGTTGTATTATGGTCACTTTTATCTTCTGAAATATTCTTGTTATATTCTTTACCTGTAACATAAAGAGCCTGGCACTCTATACCAGCCTTAGCTGCCCAAGCTTCAAGACTAAGACCCACCTGAGTTGAATCATTAATAGTAGCATATAAATGACGGGCAGTTCCTCCCTTATATGTAGGATTGTAGTAGTAATCATTACCATAAACGAGAATATTTACCTTTGAGAATGTAGGCTTGCCATACTTAGCTTCCATAATTAATTCACAAGAACAGAGGCCTATAACAGCAAGGATACATATAAAAATTAAAGCTAAAGTATACTTTAGGCTATTGTTTGTCTTTTTATTCGTCATTTGCTGTACCATCCTCTCTCAAAAGCTTTCTTAACAGAATAGTCAATCTTCAAACCACAAGAAAGCCTAATAGTTGTAGCATCTGACTTAACAGAAAACGTTGTAGGAGCAATTACATACAAATTGCATGCATCAAAAGATACAAGCCTGAAAGATACAATAGCTTCAACTTCGCATGCAACAAAAACTTGATCAACTTTTGGAAAATGGCAGTACAAGTATCTTAAAAGCATAGTCCATGAAAGAGAATTAGACGTAAGCCCAAATTCAAAAAACGCACCAAAGCCACTATAAGGTCTAAGCTGACTTGCACCATAAGAGATAGACTTACTAATAGTAACATAAGAAAGCCCGGCTCCAACAGAAAATGCACCATCCTCATCTCCAAAGCTAAGTTCAAGAGCCTTCAAATCTATACCAAAATTTGCACTAGTTCTAATAGCTGGCATCTTTACATCTTTTGAACCAGGATATTCTTTTAAATATGAACTAGTTGGAATACAAAAAGCACCACCGCCAGAAAAAGAAATAGAAGGTCTTATATCAACAAGTGCAAAACTAGGCACTACAGCAACACAAAAGAGAAAAATAATTAAAGTACAAACTTTTTTATAGTTTAACTTAGTCATCATACTTATTGTAAATCAAATCCCCCTTAACTACTACTGTTAAAACTGATAATCTAAATTCATGTTCATAGATTTTCATTGCCACTATGTTGTAAACAATGCAATTTACTGCACTGCTAGACCTAATGCTATAGAGGATACTACAAAAGCTTTTCTCTACTGTCACGGTCTACTTCCTCAATATTGGACAAGTCCAAACAAAGAAACTCTCATACAAAACCTTCAGAAGCCAAACATTCAACTTGGAGAAGCTGGATTAGACAAACGTTTCCAACATCAAATAAGCATGCAAACGCAAGAAGAAAATCTACTAACAATACTTCAATATGCCACAAAGCATGAAAAAATAATAACAATTCATAGCGTTCAGGCTACTGAACGTACAATAGATGTCTTAAAACAAACTAAGCCAAAACCTTGGAAAACTATTTGGCACGGCTTTAACGGCTCTCTTGAAACAGCAGAACTTCTCTACAAAATGGGTGTTTTCATCTCAATAGGACCACGCTATAACAAACAGAATCTCAAAGAGCTAGCAGAAGTTCATCCAAACTTTGTACTAGAAACAGACTTTGAACCACAATGCCAAGAGTCAGAAAGCCAACAGTCGCAAGCTCAAACACTACAGAACTATACATCCATTCTTCAAACCCATTATCAAAACTGTGCATTACAGCTAAAATGGACAGTTGAAGACTTAAAGGAGCATTGTTATGGACAAGCGCAAACTCTTACGAATTAGCCGTTTTATTGGAGAAGAAGCAGTATCTTCTCTTGAAGACAAGTTTGTTGTCATAGTAGGTGTTGGAGCCGTTGGTTCATACTGTCTTGAAGCTCTATCCCGTAGTGGTATTGGTTCATTCAGACTAGTAGACTTTGACAAAGTAGAATACTCAAATATAAACCGTCAGCTCATTGCACTTGAATCTACAATAGGAAAGCTTAAAGTAGAAGTTGCAAAAGAACGTGTTCACGATATTGAACCTCAAACCAGTGTAGAAATTCTTCCAATTTTTCTAGATGAAAACAACATAGAAGATATCCTAAAGCCAAACAATCAAGGCAAAAAACCAGATTTAATTGTTGATGCTATTGATTCAGTTTCCTCAAAATGTCTACTTCTTAAATACGCTTATACACACAACATTCCAATAGTCTCATCAATGGGCGCAGCACTAAGAAAAGATCCTTCTTTGGTTCAAACTGGCGATTTAATGAAAACATATGGCTGTCCACTTGCCAAACAAGTTCGCACAAAACTCAGAAAAGAAGGCGTTGGAAAAGGCATACAAGTTGTCTTCTCACCAGAAGAAGTAGACTTCCAATATGGCCAAGATGGCAATCAAAAGGTACTTGGAAGCCTTCCAACGCTTACAGGAATCTTTGGGCTAAATTTAGCGCACTTAGCGCTTAACAAGCTCTTACCGCACCCACTTAATTAACACACGTCTACTGAAAATTAAACGTCACAGATGCGCTAGAAGTAGAACCTTTTCTAGTATTGGTCACTATAACATCATATCTATGAACACCCTTTTCTGCTTCAATTGTATATGTTGAACTACCAATTTTCATAAGCTTGCCGTCTCTATACCATTGATATCTCAAATCTGAGCTAGAAACATAAGAAGGCAAGTTGTTAAATTGCACAGTTAGCGTTATTCTCTCGCCAAGAGAAACACCTTTTGGAGTATATTCCAAATACGTTTGCATAGGAGAAGCCACTTTATTGTCAATAGACACAGTTATAGCAGAACCAGAACTAACTAGCGGAATAACACCAATAGATTGAGTTTTATCCACTATACGCAGTGCCTCTGCCGCCCCAACACCAATATTTCCAGTGTTATCACTAACCTGCACCTTCACTACATACGAGCCCGCAGCAAGACTTTGCGTGATAATTGCTTTCTTTTCAACAGTGTTAACTTCCTTCTCATTTTTAATTTGCACCCCGCTGTCCGTTTCAAAGATAGTAGTTATCTTAATTGTTGAGCACGAAGAAATTGTATCATCCCACGAAAACGATATCTGCGCCGTGCCCGTGCCTGGAATTGTATCAAGCAGCACAGTCACATCATTCTTTCCACGCGTCAACACACAAGCAGTACTTCCCATAGCCAGCTCCTTTCCGTCTGCGTTATACGCACGTGCTGTGATAGTCCACTCTCCAGGAGTCAGCTCTGAGACCGATATCTCTGAGCCATTCTCATACACAGGTGAAAAACTTGCACCTGAAGGGCCAACTCCTTCAACCGAATATCTAGAGACTTCCATCAAATCCAGCTTAGGCATGATGGTTTTGACACTTTCTTCTCCACTAATCTCATTTTGAACTTTTACAACTAAACTTGCTTTTTGCTGCATAGGCTCCTGTTTACAAG
>CAVEGR010000053.1:0-6833 GCA_963615565.1 Phocaeicola massiliensis
GTTTCAGAGATTGCAGAAAAAATGAACAACGATTATGCAGGAATAACATCACCGCTTGTGCTTGTTGGTGTGTTGAAGGGAGCAGTCTATTTTCTTTCTGATCTCTCAAGAAAGCTGGAGGTTCCCCACATCATAGACTTCATTGCAGTATCGAGTTACGGCTCTAGCGGAGATAGGCGTGGCGAAGTCAGATTTCTTATGGACACAAGAGAGAGCATAACTGAAAAACACGTCCTCATCATTGAAGACATCCTAGATAGTGGACATACGCTCGATTACCTTAAAAAAAATTTCATGGCACGTCATCCACTTTCTGTTGAGACTGCAGTCTTCCTAGACAAGAGTAATCGCCACGAGGTTGATGTTCCTATAAAATATAAGGGATTCGATATTCCTGATGTATGGGTTGTAGGATACGGACTGGATTATAAGGAAGAGTTCCGCACTCTTCCTTATATAGCTGAAATGGTTGAAAGAAATTAGGAGAACAATATGGGAGTAAGTTGTATTGTAGGTCTTCAATGGGGAGACGAAGGAAAAGGAAGAATTGTTGATTATCTGGCACAGAATGCTGATATGGTTATACGCTATCAGGGCGGAGACAATGCTGGCCACACGGTTGTCAATGAATACAGAAAGTTTGGCCTTCATATTCTTCCTTCCGGTATATTCAACGAAGAGACAATGAATATAGTAGGAGCGGGAACTGTAGTCAACTTTGACAGAATGCACGATGAAAAGAGGGAAATTGAGGCTAAAATTGGACGCACTCTTGATAATCTCTTTATAGATGTAAGAGCACATCTCATTCTTCCATATCATATGGCTCTTGATGGAGCAGAAGAGGGAAAAAGAGCAGATAAGGATAAGATAGGAACTACAAAGCGCGGTATTGGTCCATGCTATCAGGATAAAGCTGCAAGATGTGGCATAAGAGCTGGTGATCTTCTAAATTGGGAATTTCTAGAAAAAAGACTTGAAGCCAACCTTCAGAAGAAGAATAGAGAGCTCGAATATTACGGTCTTGAGACATATACTCTTGAAGAGCTTTTGAAGAAGTGTGAAGGATGGAGAGATGAGTTCTCGTCAAAGATTATCGATACAACTACTGTAGTAAGAGATGCTGTTGAAAATGATAAAAACGTTCTTCTTGAAGGCCAACTTGGCATAATGAGAGATAACGACTGGGGTATCTATCCGTATTCCACATCCTCAAATCCAACCGCTGCAGGGGCTTGTAACGGGGCGGGTATTCCACCTAGAAGCATAAAGAAGGTATACGGCGTGCTTAAGGCTTATTCCACAAGTGTTGGTGGCGGTCCTTATATGACGGAGCTATTTGATGAGGATGGAGAAAAATTGAGAGATATCGGGCATGAGTATGGTGTTACAACTGGACGGCCTAGACGTTGCGGATGGCTGGATGGGGTTAGCGCTGACTACGCTGTTTATATGAATGGGGTGACGGATGTATGTCTGACAAAGGTGGATGTTCTTGACACCTTCAATACTATCAAAGTATGTGTTGGTTATATGATTGATGGAGAGTATGTCACACATCTTCCAGATACAGCCGGACAGGAGAAGGCAAAACCTGTATACAAAGAATATGAAGGGTGGATGGAAGATACTACAGGATGCAGAACATGGGAGAGTCTTCCTGAAAAGCTCAAAGCCTTCATCCTTGATGTGGAGAAAATAATTGGTGCTCCAATTACTATCATCTCGGTAGGTCCTGAAAGAGACCAGCTCATCATAAGGAACGCATGATATGACATATGACCACTCTGTTTACATTTCGCCTTTCACATGGCGTTACGGTTCAAAGGAGATGAAGGAAATCTTCAGCGAAGTGCATAAGCGCAGGCTTTTGAGAAAAGTCTGGATTGCTCTTGCTCGGGCAGAGATGGAATACGGTCTTGTGACAAAAGAACAGCTTGAAGAACTTATTGAGAACAGTGACGACATAGATATAGACAGAGCAAGTGAGATAGAAAATGAAATTCACCATGATTTGATGGCTGAGATAAAAACTTATGCAGAAGTTTGCCCCAAAGCCGGAGGGATAATCCATCTTGGAGCCACAAGCATGGATGCTCTTGACAATGTTGATGCTCTCAGATACAGAGAGGCCCTTATTCTCATAAAAAAGGAACTCGATGATGTAATAATTGCTCTTATGAGACGTGCAGAGGAGGAAAAAGGGACAGTTACAATGGCTTTTACGCACATTCAGCCTGCGGAAATAACAACCATTGGTTATAGACTCAGTCAGACGCTACAGGATCTTCTTGACGACAGAGAGGATCTTATGAGAATGATTTCTAGAATCAAGGGCAAGGGCATGAAAGGCGCCGTTGGTACGGGTGCTTCTTATTTTACTCTTACTGACGGCTCTTCCATAGAACTTGAGAGAAAGGTTATGAATGAACTTGGCATTGGAGCATTTGATGCTGCAACCCAGATATATTCGCGTAAGCAGGATCTCAGAATAGTGGAGATATTGTCAAATATTTCATGTACTCTTCATAAGTTCAGCCAGGATTTTAGACTGCTTCAATCTCCGCCTCTTGGAGAATTTTCTGAACCATTTTCCTCAAAGCAGGTAGGATCATCTGCAATGCCTTTTAAACGTAATCCTATACTCAGCGAGAAGATCTGCTCTCTTTCGCGCTGTGTAAGTGAAAGCTATTTTGCGGCATGGAACAATGCCTCATCAACTTTTCTTGAGAGAAGTCTAGATGACTCAGCATCACGCAGAGTCTTCATTCCAGAGAGTTTTCTTGCTCTTAGCGAAATGCTGTTGACAGAGAAGAAGATAATTGAGGGGATGGGAGTCCATAGCACTGCAACAAGGAAAATGCTTGACAGTTATGCTCTTTTTGCTTCAACGGAGAAGCTTTTGATGGAGCTTGGAAAGAAGGGTGCAGACAGACAAAAGATGCACGAAGAAATCAGAAAGGAGAGCCTCAAGGCATGGCAAATTGTCCAGGAAGGCGGTAAGAATCTCCTTGGGGATTATCTCAAAAAAAATAAGAATATACTCTCTTGCATGAAAGAAGATGAAATAGAGAAGGCACTTGATGCTTCACTTTACACAGGTGATGCAATAAAGAGAACTGAGATGGTTCTAGAACGTGCTCAAAAAGCTCTTGAGGAGTGAAAGTAGGTCTTTCTTTTTGGCTATTCTTAGGTAGGTTTTATTAGGTTATTGAAGAGGTTTTTACAAAAATCTTTGCAATCTAAATTTTAATTTGTTGGTGCAACGCCAAAAACATTTTTGTAAGCCCTGTAGAAGGTTGAGTAGTACTCAAAACCTGATTGCAGGGCTGCTTCATTTGCTGGAACTCCAGATATCATTAAGTTTTTTGCCTTCATACATTTTTGTGTTCTTACGTAGCTCATAATGGGCGTTTGCATGTGTTTTAAGAATACTTTATTTATTGTTGAAGTTGACATCCTTAGTTTTGATGAAATGTCCTCTATTGTCTGTATGTTTACAAGATTGTTGTCTATGCATTCAATGATTCTTGCAACTGAGGTATTTATTTTATCTTCTTTCTTTTTGAGATCATGGGAATCTGTTAAAAGTAAAAGTATAATTATCAGCTCAGAGAAAAAGACTTGTTCTTTTATGTTGGGGTCAAGAATATCGGCATATTTATCTAGGCTGAGAAATTCGCGAAGTAGGAGAGATTTCTGGATTTCAAATACGTTGGAGCTGCAGGAGAGTTTAGCGTTGAGCTGGGCGGGGATGTCGTTGGGGGAGAAGCGAATGACTATGCGTTCGTATGGCACAATCTCTTTGATGATGATGTTGTGATAATCTCCAGGTTTGATGAGAAGTAGGTTGTGATGTTGAAGATGATAGATTTGTTGGCGCAATGTAAAGTCTGCTTTGCCTCTGATAAAGTAAAGTAATTCGTAGCTTGCATGATAGTGTTCTTTGAAGTTTTCCCGATTGTTATCAGGCAACATGTCTATTGAGTGCTTAAATAAATAATTTCCTTTTCTTATGTCAAAATTCATATATGTTTTTTCCTTTTGTCTTAATTTTCATGGAGATTGGCAAAAATTGCAATAATTTTATGAAAAAAATGCAATTTACGGCTGAAAAATGGTGCCTTAGACTTTAAGAGAAAAAGAGAGGTCTTTCTTATGCAATCTACTGAGCATGAAGTGCTACTTGAAGTAAGAAACATGTATAAAAACTTTGGTGTTACCGTTGCACTAAAGGATGTTTCTTTTTCTCTTGAAAGAGGGAGGGTCTATGGGCTTATAGGAGAAAACGGAAGTGGTAAGTCTACCGTTTCTTCTATTATTGCAGGAATGCAGTCTGCAACTCAGGGAAGTATGGTTTATAAGGGACAGGAATGGAAGCCTCAAACCATGTTGGAATCTCAAGAACATGGTATTGGCATGATTGTTCAGGAAGCTGGTACAATTCACAATATTTCTGTTGCTGAGAATATCTTTTTGGGTCATGAAAAACTTTTTTCTAAAGGGCCTTTTGTTGACAAGAGAAAGTTGACACTTGCTGCACAAAAACTGTTGGATGAACTTGAAGTTAAAGAATTTAAGGCTACTGATAGAACTGGTCGTCTTGATATTCAAATGCGTAAAATCATCGAGATTGTTAAGTGTCTTTACTGGAAACCAGATCTTCTTATTGTTGATGAAACTTCAACAGCTTTATCTCTTGAAGGTCGTGAGTTCTTATACAAGGTGATGGATAGACAACGCAAAGAAAATAAATGTGTTTTGTTTATCTCTCATGACTTAGATGAGATGATGGAACATTGCGATAATCTTACAGTCTTACGTGACGGTGTTATAATTGGTACTCTTGAGAAATCTCAATATGAGCCCAATATTATCAGAAAAATGATGGTTGGACGTGAACTTCAAGGCGACTATTACAGAAATGACATGGATGGCTACTCTGATGAGGTTGTTTTGAAGGCCGATTGTATTACAACGCTAGAAAAGCTCTTATGTTTTACATTGGAACTGCATAAAGGTGAGATTTTAGGTCTTGGTGGTCTTTCTGACTGTGGAATGCATGATGTAGGAAAAGCTATTTTTAGTATTGAAAAAGTTCTTGATGGGCAAGTCATGGCTCGCGGTGCAAGAATCAGCAATCCTGAAGACGCTATTGCAAACAAGATGGCCTATGTTTCTAAGAACAGAGACACGGAGTCCTTGGGTCTTTCTGCTACTATTTTTGAAAATATCGCTTCAACGGGTTATAGGACAAATAGATGGTTTGCAAATTTAATTTCTGGAAAGAAAGAAAATGCATATGTTGATAAACAAATTCAGGATTTATCAATTAAGTGTGCAGGTAAGCACTATTTGGTAAATACGCTTTCTGGTGGTAATAAGCAGAAAGTTGTTTTTGGTAAATGGGTTGCGTCTGATGCCGATATTCTTATTCTTGACTGTCCAACTAGAGGAATTGACGTTGGTGTTAAGGCTTCCATGTATAAGCTTTTCTATGAAATGAAGAAAGCTGGAAAGTCTATTATTTTGATTTCAGAGGAGTTGCAGGAACTTATTGGTCTTTGCGACAGAGTTTTAATTATGAAAGACGGTGAAGTTACTCATGAGGCCCACAGAAGTGAAGGTCTTACAGAGCATGGTCTTATTGATTATATGATTTAAGGGGGCCAATTATGACAAATACAGTTAAAGTAAATAAAACAAAAGCCTCATTTAAAAAGTTTACTGAAAGCCGTCTTTTTGTAAGACTACTTCCAATATTCTTTTTGGTAGTTCTTGTTGTTTTCTTTGCTATAGCAACAGGTGGAAGATTTATTTCTCTTCCAAGTTTGAAGCTTATAACTCAGCAAGCACTTATAGTAGCTACAGTTTCAACTGGTGCTTGTTTTATTTTTGCAACAGGTAATGTTAACCTTGCCATGGGAGCAACAACAGTTCTTACCGCAATTATTGCTGGTCTTGCTTACAATGCAACAGGTAGCATGTTAGTAATGTTTATTGTTGCTATCTTGCTTGGTTCTGCCATAATGGTAGTTTCTGCACTTTTAAGTACAGTACTTAAAGTAAGAGTTATGTTTGTTACTATTGTTATGATGTCACTGCTGGCGGCATTGTCTGAGTCAATTCTTGGTGGTTCTACAGTATCTCTTCCATATGAGATGATTCAGTTTTTGACAGATATTAATTTCTCATACATTGCATTTGGTGTTTTCTTTGTTGCATGTATAATTATCTTCCATTTCACCGATATTGGAAGATCTTTGAGATTTATCGGTACAAATAATACATGTGCAGAACAGACTGGAATAAGCAAAAGTAAATATATGCTCATTGCATTCCTTATTGCAGGAATTGGTTGTGGAATTGGTGCTCTGTTGGTTATTGTCAGATCTGCAAGTATTGGAAGTAAAACACTTTCTTCTTTGAATATGGACTGTATGCTAGCCCTTGTTCTTGGTGGAATGTCCATATTTGGCGGTAGCCGTTCATTCGCTTTTGCTGGAGTTGTTGGTGCTGTCACTGTTTATGTCCTGAACCAAGGACTACTTATGATAGGTGTTCCATCAAGTTTTATTCAGGGAATAAGAGGAATTATCTTCCTTATTCTCGTATGTACAGCTCAAACAAGACCAAAGGGACTTCCTGCACCAGAAGGTTGATAATTTGTGGGTTTTTGCAACTTGTAGAGGTTTTTGCAATTTGCAAAAGTCTAATGTAACAAAGTATTTCATTTATGAACAGAATTTAAATCATTAAAGAGGTTTTGTAAAATGAACTTTGTGAAGATTGGATTTGGATTTACGAGATAAAAAGCATTTTCTGAAAACTGA
>CAVEGR010000054.1:0-7964 GCA_963615565.1 Phocaeicola massiliensis
GTCTGCGGTTGTGTACATTGTCAACCTTTGCTCTTGTAATCATCTTTTCTGCAAGACGCTGAACTTCCTTAGCCTTAGCTTTGGTTGTTTCAATTCTTTCATAACGGAACAGGCTGGTTACCATGTTGCGCTTGAGTGCTTTGCGCTCTGCAGAAGTTCTGCTAAGGGCATTGAATCCAATCTTATGCTTCATTGTTTTCTTCCTTGTTGCCCGGGACTCTAATAGAGTTCTTTAGGACACTGTAATCTGTCATTCCAAGTCCAAGGTTCCATTCCTTGAGCTTGTCTTTGATTTCTGATAAGGACTTTTTACCAAAGTTCCTTGTCTTTGCAATTTCCTCTTCAGTCATCTTTGTAAGATCACCAATTGTGCGAATGTTAGCATTCTTAAGGCAATTGCTTGAACGGACAGTAAGCTCTAACTCTTCAACAGAAGTAGCAAGAATCTTTCTAACCTGTTCCTCTTCTTCATCAACTTCATCATTACCACTTACCATGCTTTCATCAAAGTTAATGAAAATTGAGAAGTGATCTTTTGCAATCTTTGCAGCCTCAGCCAAGGCATTCTCAGGGGAAATTGTACCATCTGTCCAGATTTCAAGGTTCAACTTGTCGTAATCATTTCTCTGTCCAACACGTGTAGGCTCAATTGAGTACTTTACACGAGTAACTGGAGAGAAGATTGCGTCAATTGGAATGGTTCCAATGATTTCAACATAGTTCTGGCTAAGCTCTGCTGGAACATAACCTCTGTCAAAATCAATTTGTACGACCATTTCAATGTTTGCGTCGTCCATCATATCAAAAATCTCAAGATCTTTGTTGACAATTTCAACGCGGTCCTTCTCAAAATCTGCACCTGTGATTGTCCCTGGGCCCTTGCATTCAAGGGAGATGGTTGTTGTCTCAACATCTTCAGGCATTCTCATTCTAAGTTTCTTCAACCTAGCAATGATTTCACAGATATCCTGCTTAACACCTGGAAGAGCTTCAAACTCACTTGAAATGAGGTGGGCACTTCCATCTGCGTCGTAGTAGGTAAACCATACTGCGGTTATTGCATAACCCTGAATTGAAGACAAGAGAACTCTACGTAGAGTGTTTCCAATTGTGGTACCAAAGCCCCTCTCAAACGGGTAGGCTGTGAACTTACCATAATTAGCCTCAACCTTGCTGTGCTCCATTGAAATTGATTTAGGCTTCTTAAAGCCTTTCATTAGGTTTTTGCGTGCCATTGACACTCCTTTAATGTTCCAAGGCCTTGTCTTTTTTCAGACGTGGCCTCAGATAACCAAAACTCAAAGCTTATCTAGAGTAAAGTTCAACGACCAACTGTTCGTTGACACCCTCAAGCTCCTTGACTTCTTCTCTTCTTGGAACTGAGACAAACTGTCCCTTCATGTTGTCAGCATCAACTGTGAGCCATGGGCATACACCACTCTTGCTAACTTCAACCAAGCTTTCCTTAATAGCAATCATTTTCTTGCTCTGTGGAGCAATTTCAACAACGTCGCCAGCCTTGAGTCTGTATGAAGGAATGTCTACACGTTTTCCATTCACAAAAACATGACCGTGGCTAACAAGCTGTGAAGCCTGTGGACGGCTGCATGCGAAATGCATTCTGAAAACAACGTTGTCAAGACGTCTCTCAAGAAGACCAACAAGGTTCTCACCTGTCTTACCAGGAAGTCTGCTAGCTTCATCAAATGTAAGCTTGAACTGCTTCTCAAGCATGCAGTAGATTCTCTTGAGTCTCTGCTTTGCACGAAGCATCAATGCATAGTCTGTAGGCTTCTTTGAGCGAGCCTTTGGATCCCTGCCAGGAAGTCCGCATTCTGCTGGATTGTTCATTGGGCATTTTGCGGAAAGGCATCTTGAACCCTTAAGAAAGAGCTTAGCCCTCTCTGCTCTGCAGTATCTGCACTTTGGTCCTGTATATCTAGCCATTTTCTAATCTCCCTTCGTCAGATTCTTCTTGTCTTGCGTGGTCTGCATCCATTGTGAGGAATTGGTGTTACGTCACGAATGGAACGAACCTTAAGACCTAATGTTCCAAGGCAGCGAATAGCTGACTCACGTCCCTGACCTGGTCCCTTTACGAATACATTAACTTCGCGAAGGCCAAAGTCCATTGCTTTCTTTGCTGCTGTTTCACATGTTGTCTGTGCAGCATAAGGAGTGGACTTCTTAGCACCACGGAAACCAAGTCCGCCAGCACTTGACCATGACACTGCATTGCCGTTGAGATCTGTAATTGTGACAATGGTATTGTTGAAAGTAGCCTGAACATAGACATTGCCTTCAAATACAGTCTTCTTGACTTTTGTTTTGCGTTTTGCGTTTGCCATATTCTACTCCTTACTTCTTCTTGCCAGCAATGGTCTTTTTCTTGCCCTTGCGTGTACGTGCATTGGTCTTTGTTCTCTGACCACGTACAGGAAGACCCTTTCTGTGTCTCAATCCGCGGTAGCATCCAATATCCATCAATCTCTTGATGTTAAGGTTGACCTGTGTGCGAAGTCTTCCTTCAACAACATAGTCATTTTCAATTACCTTACGGAGTTCAGCAAGAACATCTGCACCAAGTGTATTGATACGAGCATCTGGATCAACACCAGTTTTCTGGCAAATCTCTTCAGCTGAAGTTCTTCCAATTCCGTAGATGTATGTCAAAGCAATTTTTGTAGCCTTGTTAGGTAAATCTACACCTGCAATTCTCGCCATCAAAGGCCTCCCTAATTATTTCTGTCTCTGTTTATGCTTTGGGTTTTCGCAGACAATGCGAACAACTCCGTTTCTTCTAATAACCTTGCATTTGTCACACATAGGTTTAACACTTGCTCTAACTTTCATGATCTGCTCCTTGCGCAATTATAAATTCTTGGATTTGATCTTCTTCACGCCCACAAATCCCTCGTGGTGGTGCATCTTCATGATACTCTCAATCTGCTTCATCAAATCAAGCTCAACACCAACAAGGATGATGAGTGATGTTCCACCAAACAGCATAGCTACTGATGATGGGAACTTGAAGATGATTTGGATAAGTGTAGGAATCAATGCAATAAAAGCTAAGAAGATTGAACCTGGAAGAACTATTCTGTTGAGAACCTTTGTGAGATACTCTTCAAGCTTCTCACTACGAACTCCCGGAACACTTCCACCGTTCTCTCTAATCTGCTTTGCCATCTCAACAGGATTGAGTGAAACCTGTGTGTAGAAGAATGCAAAGGCAATGATCAAGATGGTGTAGATGATTAGATAAGGGGCACCCTGAGGATCAAGCCAATTTGCAACTGCATTCAGCCATCTTACGTTTGGGCCCAACGCTTGTGCAATCTGCAGAGGGAATGTCAGGATTGCTGAGGCAAAGATGACAGGAATAACTCCACTTGGGTTGATTTTGAAAGGAATGTATGAGCTCTGTGCACCATACATTTTCCTACCAACAACTCTCTTAGCGTAGTTAACTGGAATCTTTCTCTCGCCTTCCTGCTCGCAGACAACGAGGGCAACAACAATAATGAACATAACTAGAACAAGGACTACTAGTAATGGATTGATTGTACCAGCAATAATTCCCTGAATGAGCTCATTAAGAGCAGATGGAACTCTTGCAACAATACCTGCAAAAATCAACAGTGAAATGCCGTTTCCAACACCAAACTGTGTAATCTTTTCACCAAGCCATACCAAAGCCATTGAACCAGCTGTTACTGTAAGCATTGAAATAAGTGTGAAAGGCAGCATGTCTATTGTTATGACACCTGGCAAGTAGCTCTGAATACTTCTTGCGTAAACCGTCACGACAAAGGACTGCAACAAACACACTATGATTGTACCATATCTGGTAAGCTTCTGAATCTTTCTTCTGCCTTCAGCATCCTCGCCCCACTTCTTAAGTGTAGGAATAATCAGCATAAGAAGCTGGACGATAATCTGCATTGAAATGTAAGGCATAACACCAAGCGTGAACAAAGAAAAGTTGGAGAAAGCTCCACCAGAGAAGAAATTCAAGTATTCCACAAGTCCTAAGTTTCCACTACTGGACTGGCTGAGGAAATACTGCTCAAGAAGAGTTGGATTTATGCCTGGAACAGGTATTACAGTTCCAATTCTCGTAATGACGAGAATGAGAAGAGTAAACAAAATCTTCTTCTTGAGATCTTCCATCTTGAACATGTCGGAAATGGTGTTTGACATCACTACCTTCCTTTATTATTTGACTTCGCCGCCAGCGGCTTTAATTTTTTCTGCCGCAGAAGCGGAAACCTTTATACCTTCAACAACAACTTTCTTTGAAATTTCTCCGTTGTTGAGAATCTTAGCTTCAACATCACCCTTTACAATGCAAAGATCTTTGAGAGCCTGAAGATTGACTGTCTCACCGTCTTTGAAAGCTTCATTGATGACATCAAGAGATACAACGGTATATTCCTTTTTGAAAGGATAGTTGGAGAAACCTCTTCTTGCCACACGGCGGTAGAGAGGCATCTGACCACCTTCAAAACCAAGACGAACACCACCGCCAGAACGGGAATTCTGTCCATTAAAGCCCTTTCCACATGTTCTGCCTTTAGAGGATGCGCCACGGCCTACTATGGTCTTTTTCTTGTTGGCACCTTCTGGTGCATGAATCTGTCCCATATTATATCTCCTCAACTTTTACGAGATGCTCAACGACACGAACCATACCCCTTGTTACAGGAGTGTCATCCCTAACAACGCTACTGTTGATCTTGCCAAGGCCAAGAGCCTTAACTGTGGCTCTCTGCTTTGGGAGGCAGCCTGCAAGGCCTTTTACCAATTCAATACGAACCTGCTTTGCCATACATTACCCCCAAATTTCCTTGAGATTCTTGCCTCTATCTTCAGCAACTTTCTTTGCTGAGAAAAGATGCTCAAGACCATCAAATGTAGCTTTGACAGTATTGATTGTGTTCTTTGAACCCAAAGACTTGCTAAGAAGGTCTTTAATTCCACATGCATCACATACAGCACGTACTGCACCGCCTGCAATGATTCCAGTACCTGGAGAAGCCGGCTTAAGAAGAACGCTTGCACTCTTGAAATTGCCAAGAACTTCATGTGGAATTGTAGAATCCTTAACGTTGACAACAATAAGGCTCTTTTTTGCTGTTTCGGTGGCCTTGCGGATAGCATCGGACACATCATTAGCCTTACCCATACCGTAGCCAACTCTACCCTTCTGGTCACCTACAACCACGAGGGCTGAGAAGGATCTGCGGCGTCCGCCCTTGACAGTCTTGGACACTGCATTGAGTTTGATCAGCTTCTCAAGGAATTCCTTGGGCTGGTTTTCTCTCTCTCTCTTATCTCTGTTTCTTTCCATACTAACCACCTTAGAACTTTACACCGGCTTTTCTGGCGCCATCAGCGATAGCCTTAACGATACCATGATAGAGGTAACCGTTTCTATCAAATACGACAGTCTGAATACCTTTCTCAATGCATCTCTGTCCAAGAATCTCTCCGAGCTTTCCAGCATCTTCAACGTTATTCTTGAGACCGGCAAGTTCCTTCTCAACTGTTCCAGCACTAACCAATGTGTTGCCTGTTGTGTCATCAATAACCTGAACATACATGTGGAGGTTACTTCTGAAAACAGTCATTCTTGGTCTGAGGGCAGTTCCGGAAATGGATTTTCTGATATGGAGCTTTCTTCTTGCGTGCTTTCTTTTCTTATCAATAACTCTATTCATATCTTCAACCCGCCTTATTTCTTACCAGACTTTCCGCTCTTGGAGCGTACATGCTCTGTATCGTACTTAATACCCTTACCTTTATAAGGTTCAGGCTTTCTAAGACTACGAATATCAGCTGCAACCTGACCAACAAGCTGCTTATCAATTCCTGCAACATTAATCTTGTTAGGAGTCTCAAGAGTAATCTTTACTCCTTCAGGAATGACAAACTCAATGTCGTTAGCGTAGCCAAGAGTCAATACAAGGTTCTTCTGCTGAAGTTCAGCTTTATAACCAACACCAACAATCACTAGGTTCTTCTGATATCCTTCAGAAACACCAATAACCATGTTGTGAATCAACTGTCTTGTAAGACCGTGAGCAGCCTTTGTAGCTTTCTCTTCGTTCTCTCTTGTTACGACAATCTGGTTCTCGCCAATCTCAACATGAATAGCTGGCATAATAACCTGTGAGAGTTTTCCCTTTGGACCTTCTACGGTAATAACTCCGTCTTTGATGGAAGCCTTGACCGTCTTAGGCACATCAATTGGTAATCTACCTATACGAGACATAGTTAACCACCTTTTACCAAATTGAGCAAATCAGCTCACCGCCGACCAACTGCTC
Organism: Phocaeicola massiliensis; assembly: GCA_963615565.1. Classification (GTDB taxonomy): domain Bacteria; phylum Spirochaetota; class Spirochaetia; order Sphaerochaetales; family Sphaerochaetaceae; genus UBA9732. The sequence continues at coordinate 6,333 of CAVEGR010000054.1, forward strand.
AGATGCCTTCTTGCCGGTAATTACACCGCAGGAAGTCGAAACGATGACAATGCCATAACCATTGTAAACACGTGGCATCTCTCTGTATCCGGAGTAAACACGACGACCAGGAGTTGAAATTCTCTCAATGCCGTGGATGACAGGATTCTGACTGTCATCATACTTTAAGAATACACGAAGGAATGTGGCACCGTCTTTGGTGACTTTCTTAAAATTCTTAATATAGCCTTCATTCTTCATGATTTTAACAATCTGAAGCTTGAGCTTTGAATTAGAAACATCTACTTTTTCATGCTTAGCCAAACTAGCATTTCTGACTTTTGTCAGCATATCAGCAACAGGATCACTTACTGCCATTTCTGCACTCCTACCAACTGGATTTGGTTACGCCAGGAATCTGACCTTCGCTGGCAAGCTTTCTGAAGCAATGTCTGCACATGTCAAACTTGCGCATATATCCACGGGGTCTTCCGCAGATTCTGCAACGGCGAACAGTTCTTGTACTGAACTTCGGCTCTCTCTGCGCCTTAATAATCATTGACTTTTTTGCCATACTCTACACCCCTTATTTGCTGAACGGCATACCCAACTTCTTGAGTAGGGCAAAACCTTCTTCGTCTGTCCTGGCTGTAGTTACAATTGCAACGTTCAAACCACTGACGCGAACGATCTTATCATAATCAATCTCTGGGAAAATAATCTGTTCAGTAATTCCCAGGGCATAGTTTCCATGACCATCAAATGCGTTTGGTTTAACGCCCTTGAAGTCCTTAACACGTGGAAGAGCAATGCAAATTAGTCTTTCAAGGAAGAACCACATATTGTCGCCTCTGAGGGTGACCATGGCGCCAATTTCCATACCTTCACGAAGTTTGAAGTTAGCAATTGACTTTCTTGCCTTTGTTTTTACAACGTGCTGACCAGTAATCTGTTCAAGCTCTTTGACTGTAGCTTCCAAATACTTCTTGTCCTGAATTGCGTCACCAACACCAGCGCTGACAACAATCTTTTCAAGAGCAGGAATCTGCATCTTTGAAGTGTACTGAAATTCCTTGTAGAGTTCAGGAGCAACTTCCTCAAGATACTTTCTTTTCAAGTTTGGTACGAACTTTTCCATCAGATTGCCTCTCCGGTCTTCTTTGCATAGCGGACTTTCTTTCCACTTTCATCAAACTTATAACCAACTCTGCTTGTCTGTCCGCTCTTATTTACAACAAGAGCAACATTTGAAACATGGATTGGAGCTTCTATCTTTACAATTCCGCCCTGATCCTGCTGGTTCCTCTTCTTCATGGCCTTGGAGACCATGTTGGCACCCTGAACGTAAACTCTCTCGTTCTCTGGGTCAACCTTAATGATCTTGCCGGTAAGACCCTTGTCTTTTCCAGCAATAATCTTGACTGTGTCGTTTTTCTTCAGTCTCATACGGCTCTCCTACAACACTTCCGGTGCAAGGGAAACAATCTTCATGTATCCGTCTCTCAATTCACGAGCAACAGGCCCAAAGATACGCTTTCCGCGTGGGTTATTGTTGGCATCAATGACAACACATGCGTTGTCATCGAACCTGATGTATGTACCGTCAGGTCTGCGGTATTCCTTCTTTGTTCTGACAATGACAGCCTTCAAAAC
>CAVEGR010000055.1:0-5806 GCA_963615565.1 Phocaeicola massiliensis
AAAGATATCTTGTACAGAATAGATTGTACAACCACCGGAATAAGAGACAGGAAGTTTACCGTCAAATTCAGCACTAAGCTTAGCTGCAACCTTGGTTGAAATTGGAAGTAGAGCTCTTCCTGACATATATCTTTCTTCTCCTGGAAGAACCTTAGCATCATTGACGTTGCCAAGTGTATTTGTCAGCTTAACACCAAAACCAAGTCCCTCTTTCTTTGCAAGCTCTACTAATCTATGTAGCATTGCAATTGCATCTGGGTATTGGAGGTCATGCTCAAAGCTCTCCCTCTTGAGCACGACATGTCCAAACCCAATATCATCCAAAATAGCTCTTACTTCGTCATAGCCCAAAAGTGTAGGATTGAGCTTAACCAAAGTATTAAGGTGCTTCTCTGTGAGCATGTAAGAACAAATAGCCTCAATTTCCTTTGGAGGGCATCCATGCATTGTAGAAATGGTAACTCCCTTACAAATAACAGGACTAATCTTCTCAACTACAGCTTTCAAAGCTTTTTCACTCTTCTCAAGATCTGAACCGCAAAGAAGTTCATCATCTTCAACCATAGCCCTAAGTGAAGCTCTATACTGCTCAAAAAGTGGGCTCTTTGATGCATCCATCATATTATCTATGTATGTTTGCATCTTTGGCTGTTTAATACCTTCAAGGTTATAGCCAACGCTCATGTTAAAAATGAAATCTGGTTCATCAAATTTTCCTGAAAGTGCAGCCTGAATTGCGTGAACAGCAAACCAAGCTTTTAAATATTCATCAAAAGCTTTCTCAAGTGTATATTCTGTTGACCACTCAACATTATGGCCTTCATCTCTAGCATCAATACAAGGCTTAGCAATCTCAAGATGATCCATAATCTGAACTGTCTTGAGTTCCATAAATCTTCCACCAACCAAGTATGCACTGACAATATTTTGTGCAAGCTGTGTATGTGGACCTGCGGCAGGTCCAAGTGGAGTAGCACATTTTTGTCCAAACACATCAATAGAATGTTTTGCAGATGGCTTATGGAAATTCTCCTTGCTTATCCCAAAAATTGTACCATGATTTCTATACTCAGAAAAAATTCTGTCCATCAGTTCCTCAAATGGAACTGGTCTCATACGATCACCCATGTTGGCTCTCCTTTTTTCATAATGTTCTAGACTATATTCTAAACCATATCCCTTCAAAGTCAACCAAAAATGCAACAAAATGCAACAGAATACATTAGTGTAGCGTCTGTAATGAAATATGACTTATAGAGTTTGTATGATACAAAATAAAAAACAGTCTTCTACTAATATCTCAATTTGTTCAGATAAAATTTAGTTAAAACGCAAAACCAAGAATGTAAAATTAGATTTATATAAAATATGTAATTTTTTACTATTTACATCTGAAAAAACCTATGCAATAATTACCAAAGCTAATGGACTGTAGCAACACAGTTCATAAATATTTGGCTACTATTGTACATTCAGCTATAAAGCTTATGGAGGAAAAAGATGCTCATTAATTTGAACATGAACAAAGAAGTTAGAGCTAGGAACATCCAGCTTTGTAAGGAAAAGGGAATCATTCTCCCAACCTTCAAGCAGATGGTAGACCCATCAACAGTTCCTGCAGAGATCAAGGCAAAGCTCGCAAAGACTGGCCTTTGGGATGTTAACCCAGTAAACCTTTTCAGGATTACATGGAAGAACGAACCAGTTGAGAAAGGTGGCGGATTTGGTGGAGTTAACTACATTGAAGTTCCAAAACAGCTTACAGGTGTAAAGGCTCACATTTATGCACTCGTTGGAAAGTACTTCCCAACCGGCGCACACAAAGTTGGAGCAACATATTCATGCTTGGCACCAGCTTTGGCTACAGGTAACTTTGATGCTCAGAATCAGCAGGCTGTATGGCCATCAACCGGTAACTACTGCCGCGGTGGGGCTTACAACAGCGCACTTCTTGGATGCAAGTCCATTGCTATCCTCCCAGCTGAGATGTCACAAGAAAGATTCAACTGGCTCAAGACAGTTGCTGGTGAAGTTATTGCAACACCTGGTTGCGAGTCAAACGTTAAAGAAATATTTGACAAGTGCCATGAGCTTGATGCTGAAAGAGGCAAACACATTGTTATTTTCAACCAGTTTGAGCAGTTTGAGAACTATCTCTGGCATTACACTGTAACTGGTGCAGCAATCCTTGAAGTTCTTGAAAAACTTGGCGTCAAACCAGAGAACGTTCGTGGATATGCTTCCTCAACAGGAAGTGGTGGAACACTCGCAGCTGGAGACCATCTCAAGAAAGTTTACCCACACATGGTAATTGCAGCTGGAGAAGCAAAGCAGTGCCCAACTCTTCTCAGAAACGGTTTTGGTGGACATAGAATTGAAGGTATTGGAGACAAGCATGTACCATGGATTCACAACGTAAAGAATACTGACATGATTTGTGCAATTGATGACCAGGATTGTATGGATATTTACAGACTCTTCAACGAGCCAGCTGGTATTAAGTACCTCAAAGAAACTGTTGGCCTATCAGACAAGCAGATTGATGAGCTTCAGTACTTTGGTATTTCCGGTATTGGTAACACACTCAGTGCTATCAAGATGGCTAAATACTATGAAATGGATGAAGATGATGTCATCTTTACAATCTGCACAGACTCTTCTGTCATGTACAAGACAAGACTTGCAGAGCTTGACCAGCAGCAGGGTAAGTTCACAGAGATGGAAGCTGCAAGAGTTCACAGTGGCGCACTACTTCACCAGAGCTATCAAGATGCTCTTGAACTTGGCTACTATGACAGACTTCGCATCCACAATCTCAAGTACTACACTTGGGTTGAGCAGCAGGGCAAGACATATGAAGAGATCAACGCTCAGTGGTATGACAGAAACTACTGGACATCAATTCCTCCAATGGCTGCTGAAATTGATAAGCTTATTGAAGACTTCAACAAAGAAGTTCTTGCTGACTGAGTCTTATAACTCAAAGAAGGCTGCTCGTATGGGCAGCCTTTTTTGTTAGCTAGTGAGGTTTTTGCAAAACATAAGAGATTTTTGCAAAAACCTCATAAAATAGGAGTAAATCATGAAATTCAAATACGTTTGCATTGACTGTGGCAAAGAATTCATCACAGATGAAGTAATATACCAATGCCCAGAATGTGCAGCAAAATCAAAAGAAGGAGAATTTCCTAGAGGATATCTTAAAGTCATCTATGACCAAGATGAACTAAAAAAACTAAAGGAAAAAGAACATGTCTCAATCTACGACTTCTTCCCTTATGAAGTTCCTAATAAGGAAGTATATCCAGTAGGAATAACACCAATTGTCAAACCAATGCGCATAAACAAGCAAAATGGCCTTGAAAATGTATACTGCAAGATGGATGCATATTTACCATCGGGATCATTTAAGGACAGAGCCAGTCAGCTCATTGCAGCCCAAGCAATAGCTCACAACACAAAAAAGATTGCACTCGCTTCAACCGGAAATGCAGGTGCAGCCATGAGCTGTGCAGGTGCAGCTTACGGACTGGATATAATCCTCTTTGTGCCAAAAACAGCCCCAATCAACAAGCTCATGCAAAGTGTGCTTTATGGCGCAACCGTAGTTCCAGTTGACGGCACATATGACGATGCCTTCCTACTTTCCATTGCATATACAAAGCACTTTGGAGGAATTAACCGCAATACAGCCTATAACCCAATGACTATTGAAGGCAAAAAGAGCATTTCAATTGAGCTATTTGAACAGCTTGGACGTAGGATTCCAGATATCGTTTACGTACCAGTTGGAGACGGCTGTATCATTAGTGGTGTCTACAAAGGCTTCTATGATCTCATGCAGGCAGGCCTTACAGACCACATTCCACACATTGTATGTGCGCAAAGCGAAAAATCAAATGCAATTAGCCAAGCATTTGCAACTGGCCAGTTCAAGTCAATTGAAGCCTCTACCCTAGCAGACTCCATCTCTGTTGACATCCCAGCCAGTGGCCGCATGGCAGTGCAATACCTTAAAGCCTACGACGGCTGGTGCACACAGGTCACAGAACAAGAAATCTTGGACGCTCAAATGAAGCTCGTCCACGACAGTGGTATCTTTGTAGAGCCTGCAAGCGCCACAGCATGGGCTGCACTTGAAAAAGACAGTACAATGATTAAAGACCGCTTTGGCTCAAAAACCGATATCTGTGTTCTTCTCACCGGCATTGGATTCAAAGACATGGCTGTCTTTGATGGTCGTGTAAAGATGCCAAAGCCTATTGCCAACAGCGAACAAGCTGTTATTGACCGCTTCAAGTGTTAGTGAGTATATTTAAGGTGTGGCCTACTTTTAGTTAAATCCTACGAATTAGGCCACATGAATCCCCAGAGGAGATAACTTATGGAAAATATACTGATTGGACTTGGAATTGGACTCTTAGTTGCAATAATTGTATACATTTGGCAAAGCATATCAAAGAAAGAAATTCAAAGTGCCTCTAAAGATGAAATTGCTCGCCTCAAGAACCTATTGGCAGACAGAATGGATATTGAGTCAGCCGGCCTGACCAAAATTAAAGCAGAAAACGAAGAGCTCAAGAAAACAAATGAAAACCTTAGAGTAACCAATGCAGCCTTGGCACAAAAACCTGGCAGAGCAGAAGTTCAGCGTCTTCAAATCTATCAAAAGGCAGTTGACAGACTAATCATCAACAGTCCTGGCTTTGGTGCAGCATGGCAATCAGCTCTCAAAGAAAGTGAAGATGAATTTGAGAAAATTTACTCAGGCATACAACCTTTCTGGAAGAAAATCCTCCCAGGTAAAACCAATGCCAAACTTATAGACAAAGACAACGTTGTTGACGAGCAATAGTAATCTGAACCGTAGTAAGGAACTATGACAAAACTAGTTGAGCATTGAGCAATTCTACTTGTTCTGATTGTTTTGGCACAGTTCCTTAGATTATAAAATTAAGGGCTGCAATTATGCCACATGTCCGGCAAAGTTGTGGCTTTTTTTGTAGAACCAGAACACTGGTCACAAATACTATGTTGGAAACATTGCCCACACTGGTCATTAACACTACGTTGAGCACACTGGTCACACTGGGCACTAACACTACGTTAGGCACACTGGTCACAAATTAAGCCACACTGGGTACATTGCCTACACTGGCTTCACCCACTACAACCGCCACACTGGGTACAATTTAGGTTACATCCACTACACCGGCTACACCCACTACAAAATGGGCTACAACCACTACAACAATGCAACCCTTAAGCGTTCATGCCAATGCTACCTAGCCAAAACCTAGCGAACCTAGCCTTTGTAGCCAGTGTCAAGTGTACAGAATCCATTCTTAAATTCAATTCTAAATAAAAATGACAAAATATTTGTACTTATAAGTAGAGACTTCTTGAGAAGTCCAAATACTTATTAAGTGAGGTTTTCAAATGGATAAGAAATTATATCCTATTGAAAATGATGTAATGTTCTCATCAGTTATGAGAAAAGAAAAGGCTTGTATTCAATTACTGCAAATGATATTTCCAGATAAGGAAATTGCTAGAATTGAATATCTTGGTGAAGTTGAAAATAAATGTTCTGAAAATGAACATTTTGAACTTGAAGTCCAAAAGTTCCTGCAGCTTAATCCTAGAAATAAGAGTATTAGACTGGATTTGTACTTCAAAGATTCTAATCAAGTTTACAATGTAGAACTTCAAAGGTCTAATAGAGGCAATCTTCCTCGTAGAGCAAGGACTTACTCTAGTATGATTGATGCCAACTTACTAGATAGAGGCATGACATATGACAATC
>CAVEGR010000056.1:0-2244 GCA_963615565.1 Phocaeicola massiliensis
ATGTACACCCATTCCTTTCAATCATGGGAGTATCTCTTATTCTTGCATTAGTAGCAGGAATTGACATTACCAAAATTGCCGATATTATTGGTGCCGGCTTCTCTGGCACATTTACATCCATAGGTATTGTCATTATCCTTGGTGCTCTTGTTGGCGTTCTTCTTGAGAAAACTGGCGCAGCCTTAAAGATGGCAGACTGTGTTGTAAAACTCGTTGGAAAGAAGAATCCAGAACTTGCAATGCTTATCATGGGTTGGATTGTATCAATTCCAGTTTTCTGTGATAGTGGATTTGTTATTTTGAACCCAATTAGAAAAGCATTGGTTAAAAAGACAGGAAAGAGCTCTGTTGCTTGTACAGTATGTCTTTCAATGGGTCTTTACATCTCCCACTGCTTTATTCCACCTACACCAGGTCCTATTGCTGCAGCTAACTCATTGTTCGCTGGAATTGGCCAGGAAGTAAACCTTCTCTTGGTCATGGCAATTGGTGCTCTTTGTTCAATTCTTCCAATGATTGCTGGTTATATTTTTGCAATCAATGTTGGAAAGAAAGTCAAAGCACGTGATGAAGCAGACACTTCTGCAAAGGCTGCACAGGATTATGAAGAATTAGTAAAAAGCTATGGCAAGCTTCCAAACGCTTGGGCTGCATTTGCTCCTATAGTAGTTCCAATCATTCTCATGGGTCTTGCATCTGCACTTTCCATGGCAGGAAAGAATATTCCTTTCTTTGTCTTCCTTGGTAAGCCAATCATTTCTCTTGCTGTTGGTGTTATCTTTGGTGTTTTCCTTCTTGCTTCTGCCGGAAAGATGAAAGATTTCTATGAAATCACAAACGATACTCTCAAAACTGTTGGACCTATTCTTTTTGTTACAGCAGCCGGTGGCGTTCTTGGAAAGGTAATTTCTTCAAGTAATCTTATCAACTTCATTACAGACAATGCTACAGTTCTTAAGTCATTGGGACTTATCTTCCCATTCCTTCTTGCAGCTATTCTTAAGTCTGCTCAAGGATCATCAACTGTTGCAATCACAACAACAGCTGGTATTCTTGCTCCAATGATGGAAAGCTTAGGTTTTGCAACACCAATGTATGCATGTCTTGTTACAATTGCAATTGGTGCTGGAGCTATGGTTGTTTCTCATGCAAATGACTCTTACTTCTGGGTTGTTACAAACTTTGGAGAAATGGACACTCAAGACGGTTACAAAACTCAGACTGTTGGAACCTTGGTAATTGGTGTAGCAGCCATTATCAACGTTTTGATTGTTTCAATTTTCTGCTAATCTTGTATAATTGAAACAGAATTTTACAGATGGGCGGACATGTTTTTGGTCCGCTCATTTAATAAAGTGCTGTGGCACAAGTGGGCAAAAGTCCAATTAGGAGGTTTTTATGAACAGCGATGCAAAAAAGATCATTGATGAAGCGTTAAAAGAGGCTCTTCCAGATAGTGCTGTAAAGAAGGCCTTAAAGGAAATTAAATTCAAAGATGGAAAAGTAGTCTTAATTGCCATTGGTAAAGCTGCCTGGCAAATGGCCAAGGCTGCATATGATGCACTTGGAAGTAGAATTGACCAAGGTGCAGTCATTACAAAATATGGCCACAGTAAAGGAAAAATTGGCTCATTAGAGATATATGAAGCCGGTCATCCTGTATCAGATGCCAACACATATACTTCCACGCAAAGATGTATTGATTTGGTCACAGGTCTTTCCAATACAGATAACGTTCTTTTCTTAATCAGCGGTGGTGGTAGTGCCCTTTTTGAAAAACCATTGGTTTCTGAACAAGAAAACCAGGACATTACACGCCAACTTTTAGCTTGTGGAGCAGATATTGTTGAAATGAACACGCTAAGAAAACGTCTTTCGGCTGTTAAAGGTGGCAAATTTGCACAAATTTGCGCTCCAGCTCATGTTTATGCCATAGTTCTTTCAGACATCATTGGAGATCCTTTGGATATGATAGCCTCAGGTCCTGCATATCCAGATTCATCAACAACAGAGCAAGCTCAGGAAATTGTAAAAAAATATTCGTTAAAACTATCAGATGAAGCTAGAAAGCTAATTGAAAAACCAACTCCAAAAGTTCTTGATAATGTAACAACATATGTTACTGGAAGTGTAAAACAGTTGTGTCTTTCAGCTTCAAAAACTGCAACTAGCTTGGGATATGAACCTATTTTCTTGACTGCCAGCCTTAACTGTGAAGCCCGTGATGCTGGAATGTTCCTTGCT
>CAVEGR010000057.1:0-5067 GCA_963615565.1 Phocaeicola massiliensis
CGTTTATTCTCTTTGGATGCCAGAGGATATTAAATTTGCATTCTCTTCAAGTGAAAGCAAGAAAGAAGGACAACTACAAGTATCTTATACATATAATCCGCCAAAAACAAATCCATCAAGTACAATCAAATGCTATATTGGTGGTACTTACTGGACTGAAAAAGATCTTTCCACGCACAATGAACTAGAAAAACAGGAAGTTGACTACAGTTGCCCAACATACAATGTTTCAATTGAAAATATTAGCCCTCTTACTTACTATTCGTTCTACTTCATTTTTACAGTTAATGATGAAGAACTAGTCAACATTACTTCCTCACAAGACTTTACTTTGGGAGAGACTGCAGCTGTAAACTTAATTGACAACTTCACAGCAACGGGAAATTGGGTCAAAGCAATTTGCTTAACTTGGAATGCGACAGATGCCATTACAAGCTCACCAGAGAACTTTGACTACGAGATCTATCAGGACAACATAAAACTTGACAATGTAAGCGTCTCTGGTACAGATAGTACAAAATCTGCCTACATTGTTTGTGAAGACGGAGTGTCCCATAACTATCGTATCAAAGTAACTTCAAAAGACGACTCTATGTTTGAAGTAGAAGAAGCTAAGGGTTCAACTCTTGCAATTCCAACCGGCCTAGAAGCCTCAGACGGCACATCAATTAAAAATATTACAATTACATGGCCACAGCTAAATGACGAAAAAATCATCTACACACTCAAGTACTCTTATGACTGCACAACATGGTATTCTCTCTCAGCCAGCACCTCCACGCCAGAAGGCTCCAGCACACCAGTAGGCTCTGCGTCCCTTCAAGCTAAGGCCGATGGTACTGACGGAAATCCTGTTAACTTTAAGCTTGTAATCTCTAATTCAGAACAGCTTGCAAGCGGTCTTGCAAACTCCACAGCAAAACTGGAAAGTGAAATTGAAACTGGTTGTGTATTAGGACCAGCATTACTTAACGTAAGAATTGAAAACAATGGCTTAGATCCGGATAAAATTACCATAAAATGGGACAAAGTGATTGGAGCAGACCATTATAGAGTAATGAGAAACGACACTCTACTTCCATGGAAAAAAGATTCCAACATATACGAAGACAGCGTAAGTGCAATCAAAGCATTGTCTGATGAGAACGCTTTGAATGCAAGCTACACCTATACTGTAATTCCATGCCTAGAAGATGATACTCAAGCAGTTATTACTTCTTTGTCTACAACAGCAATAGCAACCGGAAAACTCTTTGCACCTCCTACAAACATTAATGCAACCAAAGGAGGAAAAGGCATTACTCTTACATGGAATGCAGTTGAAAACGCAACTGCATATCAAATTGAAAAATATATTGTAGAACTTAAAAATGGTGAGGTAGTGAACCAAGTCCAAACTGGTGAAGCCATAACTGTTAATAGCAGCGGAAAAGAGATAGAAACCTATGAAGAAAAAGATAAGAGCCTACTTAGCAACAATGTTCTTTACAAAGTAGGTGCAGTTCTAAAAGACGGAACTACTTCTCAGTTACAAGATAGCTATAATTCTGTAATAAACTCTCTTGGTTTTGAAGAAGCTTCAAATATAGGTTACAAATTACAAGAAGTCTCAGATTTTAACATTAGCTCTGTCACAGATGAAGACGGCAACTATGCAGAATACACTAAAGTTACATGGTACATGGTCCCCGGTGCTACTTCTTATACTATCAAAAGCTACACTGGAAGTAGCAAAAAGACTTTGGTTGGTGAATTAACAGTTTCAGTAGATGAATTAACTTATTTAAAAGAAGAAACTGTAGACAATGGAAAAGAAGGAAAAGGGTTCTTAAGCTATAATCCAATTTTTGGTCTTTATACATATTATGATGGAAATATAAACTTTAAAGACTCTTACGAAATTACTAACTATGAAATCATTGCAAACAATGGTACTGGCAATGATATGGTTTCTAGTGGAACCACAAACCGCAATACAACGGTCTACGTACAGCCAAAGGCCAAAGATTGGGTTAATATTATTCTCAATATCATTAGTCCTGCGTTTAAGGCTGCTAATACAAACTTTGGTGGCGACTGGTGGATAGACAATGGGAATGCCTTTAAAAATCCAACAAAGAGCTATACATATCCAAACACCGGCATGACATTTAAATTAGAAACAACTAGTATCAGTGCAAACTATACAAGTTCTAATAACTACCTTGCTATTAGATCTTATGAAGATATAAGTACAAAGCTTACTCTTTGGACGACTTCAAATATTCAGTTCTCTGTTACAGATGGATTCGATACCGATAAATTGGCAGGTAACTTAGGCATAGACCCACTCAACATCATAGGTATAGGTGGCAATGGTAGCATTAAAGCTATGCCAAATATCAGTGGAATCAAATCTTTCAAAATCACATTTAATAATGTAAATGTCTATTCCCAGGGTGGCACCTTTGCCGTGGAAATGAACGGTCAAACTATCTTTGTAGAAAATACAGACGACCTACCAAGAATTTTAGGAGACTAAGATGAGAAAAATAATAATTGCACTACTTACAATTCTAGTTTTATTTACTTTCTCGTCTTGCAACTGGGAAGTTTGGCAAAATAACGTCATTGATTACGGTCATGGAAATGGAACCATCACTGCCACTCTTAACTTTGTTGGAGATGCCCCAAAATATGCTAATGCAACAAAAGGTAAATATACAGACAAAATAGAAATTACATGGAATGGTGTCACTGGTGCAGATTACTATGAGATCTACAAAAGTGAAGATCTAGACACTCCACAGTGGAAAAAACTCACCACAAATGCAGTAAAAACTACTTCTTATACGGATACAAATGTAGAAGCTGGAAAAAACTACCTCTATGAAGTAAGAGCAAGAAGTTTTTCAAATCTCTCAGTGATTGGAGAATTTTCTAATACAACATATGGAAATACACTAACTCCACCAATTAACTTCAATGCCTCACAAGGAGAAAGTTTAAAAGAAATTCATCTTAGCTGGAGCAGTGTAGAAAACGTCAAAGGCTACAAAGTTTACTGGAGTACAACAGGCTACGGTGGAACTTGGAATGTGCTAATTCCAAGTGGAATGCAAGCTACAGATTACACATTTAGCAGCAACACAACAGAAGGTTCTTTTGTTCCAGAAAAACAATATAGAGGCAGTTATATCTATTTTTATATTGTCTCAATTTCAAATGCAAACGTTGCAAGTGATGCAAGTGTACAACGCATAGGATACACATATGTAGAAGGCGCCCCAGAAGCACCAAAGAACTTCACTGCATCAAAAGCAGAATCTACAAGTTCTATCACTCTAAGCTGGGATGCCATGTATCCACGCGGGGACAGCAGTTTAAGCTACAACTGGGATATCTATAGAAGTGCAGAAGGACAATCTGAAGTACTTATATACTCAACAAAAGATGGTAGTAACCCTCCAGAAGTATCAGAAGGAAAGATGACTTATACAGACACAACTTCTTTGAAGGAAGGCATAGAATACACTTACAAAATCATAGCAATTGGAGAAATAACACAGGAAGATGGCACTACAGTCATAGCAAATGGAAAGCCATCCACAGCCCAAGGTTTTCTTCTCTCTCCTCCATCCAATATCATCAGTAAGAAGATAGCCAATGGTGGATTTGAATTTGTCTTTGAAGATGCAATAGGAGCCCAAGAAAACCAAAACTGGACTTATAGTGTGTATGGTAAAGCTTCTGAAACCGATACTTGGAAAATTCTTTCTAATTACTCAATCATTAAGATTAACACAGAAGGTAAATACATTATACAAACCACTTATGATTCATCTTCAGATTCTCCAGAAGACAAATATCAGTACTTTACAGTAGTAACAAATAAAGATTCATCTCATTCAAGCAAGAGATACGATGAAATTTATGACAAAAACGGCTTCTATGTCTTAGGACCAAGTGCAGTTGATAGCCTAATAGCCTCAAATAATACTACCTTTTCTCACTCTCAGCCTCAAAATGGTAGTTATCCAGTTTGTCTTACATTCACAAAGGACAGTACAGTTAGCTACTATGAAGTCAGAATTTGGAAAACAGAAGTTACAAGTGCTTTAGCAGAAGGTTATGAGCAAATAAAAGTTGAACCATCTACACTAAACAAGAATACAACAATTCTCAAAGACGTTGCAGTAACTCCAATAGGAACAAAATACTATTTTGCTGTAAATGGTAAAGATGAACTTGGAAGAGAAACTGGCTGGAGCAAAGTTGTAAGTGGATATAGTGCAATTACTGGCGCTACTCTCATAAAATACATGCAAATTTACTGCTTTAAGCCTTGGGAGTATATAGACTCAAGCTATCTCACTACAGGCTATCCATATCCAAGTAAAGACGTAAACACAAAATGGAAAAATAGTACAATCTATAACAAAATAAAAAAAGCAGGACTTGATAGCCTTTCAGACGGAATCACAGAAAGCTCATACTTCCACAATGGAACAATTTTCTATAAAGCTGTACGAGACGGCGTTGGTGGAGCTGTAACTTTCTCATACAATAATTTTGGCGAAGTAGAATGGATGAACACTACAGGAAGCTATACTATGAACGTCTCAATGAGTGGAGATGGTACTGTGACCAATAATGGAGGCCTTACAATCAAAGGTATGTATCCTGCAAAGATAGGAATGGGAAATCTAAAAGTTAAAAGCCAAAATTTCAGTGGCACTTATACTGTTACTCAAGAAAACGGACTTGGAGCAGAAGAAGTTAGCCCAAATCAGAATTAAAGAGGAAAAAGATGATGAAAGCCCAATATTTAATTTTAATAATTTCAGTAATCTTACTTCTAGCTTCCTGCACTTATGAAATTCCAAATCCAATTATTGGAACTTATTGTCTGAAAGCAGAAAACTCCACATTAGATAGTGCAGCACTTTCTCTTAAAAAAGATGGAAGTTTTGTATTTGTACAAATAATCCCAGAAACCTCAGAAACTATGACTCTAAAAGGAACATATACCTACAATCTTAGAGCCTTTAATTTTACATCTGCTGACGGCTCTATAACATTGGAAGT
>CAVEGR010000058.1:0-3522 GCA_963615565.1 Phocaeicola massiliensis
GGCGTCTTTTGCACCTTCCAATTTAATAACACAATTGGTCAAATCTAACTTCTGGCAAATAAGAAGAGCCTTTGCTGTAGCATTCTGACCAGCGGTATCGGAATCAAATAAAACATTGACCTTGTTGCAATATCTTTTAATGAGTTTAGCCTGCTCAACTGTGAAAGCTGTTCCAAGAGGTGCCACGGCGTAAGTGAGGCCAGCTTGGTGTAATGAGATAACGTCAAAGTTTCCTTCACAAATGATGATTTCTTTCTTTTCTTTGAGCGTTGGAAGGCTTTCATAAAAACCAAAAAGAACATTGCGTTTACTATAAATTATTGTATCAGGGGTGTTTATGTATTTTGCACGGCTTTCACCTGAAAGATCACGAGCACCAAATGCTACACAGTTTCCCTGCCAAGTTCTTATTGGAAACATGATGCGGTTTCTAAAAAGTGGTATTTTTTCATAGTTTTTGCTAAATAAACCACTTTCCTTTAGAACTTCGTCTGAGTAATTATTCTTTCTTAAAAAGTTATAAAGCCAATCTTGGTTATCTGGTGCATAGCCCAATTGAAAGTTTTCAATTGTTTCTAAAGAAACTTTTCTTTTTTCTAGATAGTGTCTAGCCTGTTCTGCTCCTGGATTATTTAATAGTATATAATGAAAAGACTTAAGTATTCTTTCATATAATTCTTGGATGGCTTTTTGCTTCTTATATTCTTCTCTTTGAGATTCTGTTTCTTCTTTAAGTTCAATGCCAGCTTTTTTTGCAAGAATTTCAACAGCTTCTGGGAATGTTACATGCTCTATTTCCATGATAAAATCAAAAATTGAGCCACCTTTTCCACATCCAAAACATTTGTAAAAACCACCTTCATCAACAACTGTAAAAGATGGTGTTTTTTCATGGTGGAATGGACAAAGCCCCCAGAAGCGTCCACTGCTTCTAGTTAATTGAACATACTGGGAAACTACATCACTTACAGAGAGTCTATTTTTAATGCTTTCAATTACTGCTTCTGAATATCTTGCCATTTTTAGAATTTCATTACAGGTTTATTTTCCAGTCTAAATTGAAGTTTTTCCTCAATTTCTTTTTTTGTATAAAGTTTGCCCTTTCCAATCCCTGGGCAAGACTTAGCTTCCTCATTCCAACTTTCTTCACTTTCCAATACATGTGCCCAAAATGGATAGGTCATACATTGTCTTGGTCTTGCTTTGTAAACTTTGCAACCTTCTTTGCAAAGAAAAATACAATCAAAATTGTCCTTTTCTTTTAAACTGAGCATTTCAAATGCACCCATTTGAACATATCTACAGTAGGTTTCAATAAAATCTTCTTGATTAAGGCCTAAGGCATTTGACATTTGCTTTACGTCATCTTCCCCTAGAAAAACATACCCTGGTTCTGCACTACAACAGTAATTGCAACATTGGCATTCAAATTTAAGCCCTTTTTCGTAGAAACAACTGCTCATTAGAAACCAGTACCCTAAAAATGTTGTCTTTAGACAATTAAGGTCTTCCTCTATTGAAGAAGACCTTAATGTTGGAGAGAGAAGGATTCGGACCTTCGAAGGCTGAGCCAACAGATTTACAGTCTGCCCCCTTTGACCGCTCGGGAACCTCTCCATAAAAACCTCCCGCAATTGGGAGGTCCTTTAAGCCACCTGTCGGATTCGAACTGACGACCCCGAGATTACAAGTCACGTGCTCTGGCCAACTGAGCTAAGGTGGCATTTGTCTTGCGACTCTGCTAATTTACAAAAGTTCTTTGGTTTATTCAAGTACCTTGGTAAACTTTTTAAGAAAATCGGTCTTTCACAGCATCAAACATGAAGCTTTCTGCTGTGAAAGAAGCTTGAAGGCCTTAGTAGCGGCCAAAATCGCCGGATCTGCCTTCTGTGATATCTGAACCAAACTCGTAGTCTCTACCTGGGAGGATTGCATTGAGCAAGATACCTGCTATTGATGCAATTGCAAGGGAAGTAAGTGTGATGTGTGCATTGCCTACTGCAAATGTAATGCCATCTGAGAAGCCTAAGCCACAAACCAAGATAACTGCACCAATTATAAGATTACGTGACTGTGTGAAGTCAACTCTGTTCTCTACTACGTTTCTGACACCTATTGCAGAAATCATACCATAGAGAATAAAGGATACACCTCCAATGATTGCACTTGGCATTGAGTTAATGACTGCTGCAAAAGCTGGAGAGAATGAGAGAATAACTGAGTAGATTGCTGCAAGGCGAATTACTTTTGGGTCATAGACCCTTGAGAGAACCAAAACACCTGTGTTTTCACCATATGTTGTGTTTGCAGGACCTCCAAAGACTGCTGCAAGTGAAGTTGCAATACCGTCACCAATTAGTGTTCTATGTAGACCTGGGTCTTCAACAAAGTTTTCACCTACTGTAGCGGAGATTGCAGAGATATCGCCAATATGTTCCATCATTGATGCAATGGAGATTGGGGCCATGACTAGAATTGTAGTGATATCAAACTTACACACGCTTGAACTGAAGTTTGTAAAGAATGGCTGAAGTCCAAAAATCTTTGCATTTGCAATTTGGCTGAAATCTATCAGAGCACTTCCATCTGCTGCAGTTGCACCAAAAGCGTTGGCTATAACTGCTACTATGTAAGAACCAACTACACCAAGAAGAATTGGAATAATCTTTATCATTCCCTTTCCCCAAATGTTTGCTACAATTATAATTAGCATTGCTACTAGAGCCAGTGGCCAGCATGTTGAAGCATTAGAAACTGCAGATGGTGCAAGGTTAAGACCAATAAGGATAATAATTGGTCCAGTTACAATTGGAGGTAAGAATTTCATAACTTTCTTGACCCCAACAAGCTTAACTATAATTGCAAGAACTACGTACATTAGGCCTGCTACTACAATTCCACCACCAGCATATTGAAGTTTTTCAGCAGCTGCCATACCAGCATATTTTCCAGTATTTAAAGCTGCTATTGCTGCATAACCACCAAGGAAAGCAAAGGAGGATCCTAGGAATGCGGGAACCTTAAATTTTGTTACAAGGTGAAAAAAGAGAGTTCCAAGTCCGGCCATGAGAAGTGTGGTCTGAATTGATAATGGTAACCCATAAGAATTAACCAAGATTGGTACCAAAATTGTTGCACCAAACATTGCAAACATGTGTTGCAACCCTAAGACGAGCATTTTTGGCACGCCTAACTGTCTTGCGTCTCTGATTGTTTCCTGATTTTCCATGAAATCATCCTCCTATAAATTAAGGGTAAGCTTGTGCTGTACCCATTTGGCCAAAAAAAAAGTCAACCAATAAAAATGGTTGACTTAAATACTAAATAGTAAATCGTGGGGAAAAATGTCCCCTATGGTTTTCAAAAAGCCTATTTTAGGATTTCTTGATGCCATAGACGCACCTCCACGTTTTATTTCTCAAATTTTTCTTGTTGACCATACCAAAAAAGATAAAACGTGAAAAGTGCTAAAGTGCATTTTTTTAAAAAATTTTTATTTTATTTTGCGAGCTTCCATATAGA
>CAVEGR010000058.1:3558-7585 GCA_963615565.1 Phocaeicola massiliensis
ATAGAAACGTTTTTCATTGGCCTCTCCCATGCTAAACGTTTTTCTTGGAAGTGCTCCGTCTTTGATAATAGTTTCAAAGAATGTACCCTTATCAATAGCAGGAAGGAATAATCCAATGTTACTATCTTCACTACCAAGTTTGTCAGTTACATCTGCACCGTGAATGTAGTCAACTGAATATCCTTTAGAAATTAATGCATCAATGACTTTCTGCAATGTTCCAGCAGCAATATTTGCAGAAGGATTATCCAGTGTAACAACAACATGCTTACCTTTAACACAATAGCCAAAGCTCTGAATCTTCTGATCTGCAATTTCTTTTGCAATGCAATTTCTACATCCAACAGTCTTTGCATGAACTTTGCTAGCATTTTTCTTCAGTTCTTCAAGGAAAACTTCTTCTGGTACATTAAATAAAACTCTATGAATTGGCTCAAAAATAAGACCTGGATCAAAAATATTCTCAAGTTCAACAAGACAGAACCTTGCAGGATGATTCCTTTTTTCTTCTTCAGAAAGATTTTTCTTTATATCTTCCCAACAGCTCTTTGCTGTTGCAAAACTGTGGTTTCCATCACCCATTGCAAAAAGAAGTGGATTTTCAGGATTAAGAGTAGCAGTAAGAGCTTCAAATGCTTTTGCAACCTGATTAAGATCTGCATCACTATTAACTGCCCAAGCCTCAAGATGTCCGCCGTTTTTCATGAGGTCAAAGTCATAAATTTTATTAAGTTTAGCTACCATTGCAGCTAGTGGCTCAATAACACTTCTCTTTTCATCACTGATTAGAACCATAATATGAGGAATTTCAAGTGGAGCATCCTTTCTAATTTCTTTTCTTGGAGGAATTCTTGATAAAATTGTACCTTCAGTTGCTCTAATTAAACTCTTTGAATCTTTTTCCCAGCTATATTTATCAAGATCCAAAGCTGCCATAAGTCCCCAACGTGAACCTGAAGCACAAGTTCTTTTAACTAAAAAGAAAGACTCTGGATAAGTATCAAAGAGATCAGCATCAACATAAGATTTCATTGTCTTATTGATGTTGGCAATTCTTTCTTTTAAATCTCCATCTTCAAGATAGCACTCCGGGAATATAAGTCTAAGAGTTGAAGGTTCATTTCCAACAATTTTTGATACATCCTCCCAGTAATCTTTTTCAGAAGTATACTGGTCACAAGCTACAACAGCCCATTTATAAAGGTCAGTTCCCTTTTTTGGAAGCATAATATCTGCTGCAATCAGTCCCATTGATTCCAACTTTTTATTTGCGTCTTTCATATCAACCTCTTTTTGTAAAATCTAACCTATTTTACACTAGATTTGATAGTTGACAACAATTTTTAAGTAGAATTTTACTTATATTTGCATTTTTTTATTACTTTTTTGCTTATTTACGCAATTTCATTACTCTGTTCCACAAAGCCAATCAATTTGTTATTATTGATATATGCTTCAATCAAGACGAGTAATAGACATAACAAATACAATTTGTAACTACATTTTTCTTGTTTTCTTATTACTTTTTGGCATTTACGAGTCATCCTTTTGGAACGAACTTGATGCCACATTCATATCCTACATAGTCAACTTGACCAACACCATAGGCCTTACGGTTACAGTTCTCTCAATTGGGCTATTTGTGATTTCAATAATACTCCTATTCATTGATCACAAACTCAAGTTTGGTCTGTTTATAACATGCTTGCTACGCATAATTTTCAGCATTCTCATCATGGTAGTAATGAGTACACTATCTACCATGGTTGCTAATGGCTTTGAGGTGCATCTATGATAAAAGCTATTCGCGGTGCCATTTCTTGCAGTGCCGATACTCCTGAAGAAATCTCAACATCAGTTTGTGAACTTTTTTCACAACTCCTTTCTACAAATAAAATTAAAGAAAGCGATATCACTTTCCTCATCATCTCACACACAAAAGATTTGAAAAGCTTAAATAGTGCCACCGGACTACGTAGAGCCGGACTATGCCAAAATGTGCCACTGTTTTGTGTTCAGGAGGCCGATATCATTGGCGCCCTTCCTCACATCATTAGAATGATGGTATGTACTGAGGCTAATATTGAAAAAATTCAACATATATACTTAAAAGAGGCCATTAAACTACGTCCAGATTTAGTTAAAGAAAAGTCAAATTGCTGAGTTTGAAATAAGCTTTGTTGCATCAAAGGCACCTTCTCTAAGCATTTTATATGGACGAACTGTTGCATCAATTAATGTTGATGGAACCTTACCTTGAACTTCTTTATCTCGCACCACACAATCAACAAAGGCTTCAAAGCGTTGAGAAATATCAGTAAAGTCCAGCAACGAAGGCTCCCCTGCCATATTTACACTGGTTGAATATATTGGAGTACCTGAAAGTTGTAGTATTTTTTGAAGAAATGGATCAGCTGGAACTCTAATTGCTGTTTTCTTGCCATCTTTAGTGTTAAGAACAACTGTAAGTGGAGCTGGCCAAGTATCCAGAATATCTTGTGGAATTGAAACACACAAATCTTTAGCCTGCTCTATGGTTGCCAAAATAAGAAATGGTTTGTTATCAGGTCTACCCTTTAAGTCTATTAAGGCCTTTTCTCCAATATGATTTGCAGCACAAAGACCATAAATTGTATCACAAGGTAGTACAACTACACCTCCATCTCTAATTAGAGCCGAAACCGTCTCCAAAGTCTCCGGATTCATTTTGTTGAGAATCATTTTCCTCTTTCCTTTTCCATCTAAATATCCAAATCAAGATTGTTACAGCCAATGAAAAACTAAATGAAACTGCAAAGAGTTTCATAAATCCCCAAGGCTTATATGAACTTGTTTCCAAGGTTGAAACGTCAGGGTTTACAACTACATCATTTGAAAGAACTTGGACTTCATCCTCAGTATCAAACTTGTAAACATCATCCCCTTCAACCTGGTATCCAAGGTTCATAGCAGCAAACCTAACACCATCTTCTGTGGAAAGTTCCTCTTCTTGGATTCTAAGATTTTCTAGTTCAACCTCATCTCTGTCAAGACGGTATTCATTTATTTTTAACTGCTTTTTAAGCTCTTTATTAGCCAAATAACCTGTTTTTCCAAAAAAAGCTGACAATAAACTATAAGAACAGACCATTAAAACAATGAGAACTAATAATAGAAACCCGTATTTTCTTGCCATAGCACTTCTAATTGAATATAATAACGATAAATTGTAATAAAAAAAAGTAGAGGTTTTTGCAAAAACCTCAGTACTACTAAGTTTGGGGAGGTTGTCTAATGAGCAAGAAAAAAGGGTCTGGGACCGCATTAGCGACTGTTCTAGTTGTTCTCGTTATTTTTGCTGCCCTTACTTTTGCCGCAATTAAATACTTTATCCCTCTGTATCATGTTACACAGAGAGATGTTTACAGCTGGGCTGTAAAGGTTTTCCCTCTTCTTGTTGGGCTTACGTTAATTGTAATTGCCTCAGCACTTGGCAAAGATGATAAAACAGAAGAGGAAGAAGACAAACTTCCTTCTAACTCAGATGAAAAGCTCTCAACAAAGACCCCTTTAGATGGTCAAGAAAAAACAACAGTTCAACCAATAGTTCAGGATCAGCAGCTAGAGCCTGCTCCATTTGTTTCAATTTTTGATATTGAACCAACTGAAGAGGAAGCTGAAGAGAAAGCTCCAGAGGAAGCGGAGGAAGCAGAGGAAACAGATGCCGCTGTAGAATCTGAAGAAGCTGAAGAACCTGAAGAAGTTAATGAAGAAGTTGAGCCAGAAGCTTCAGCAGAACAACCTGTAGAGCAGACAGCTGAACAACCTGTTACACAACCTGTTACAATTGTTGTTGATGCATCTGCAAATCAAACATATAAGAATTATGAAGGAAGTGCTGTAAGGCAAGCAGTAGAAGCCGAATATGACAGTGCAAAAGACTTTAAATATGATTTAAACATTGCTAACGTTTCTGCTAAATGTGAAGATGTTGCTCTGCAGTTAGGTGATTTTGGCAAATGCATTGCAAACAACGACAATACAATTG
>CAVEGR010000059.1:0-8255 GCA_963615565.1 Phocaeicola massiliensis
TTTTCAATGAAAATGGCAAAATTTTTCTATTTTCATTGAACTTTTCATGGAAAACTGCACAAAAACAGCATTTTCAATGAAAATACTTGAAGCTAAAACTTTTCTAGGGGGTGCAAAATGAGCTTTGTGGAGATTGTTTTAGTGTACAACTACATTGGTTTAAGTGCGGGTTGACAAAGATTTGAAAAATCAAGTAACAGGCGGGTAAAAGCAATTTAGCAGAAAAAGTCTAGAGCCAATGTCTATTTTTGCAAAAATTGTTTTGATTTAGACATAAAATGTCGTTTTAACAGCAAAATTGTCAAAATACGACATATACGTAAGCGTGGATTCGCCAGACGCATGAAAAGATTGAAGTATCTCGTAAACTTTGGGCATGATGTGTATAACAGCATGGATATCAAAGGCCATTAGGGCAGAAAGGTGGTTTAAAAAGAGCCATGTCTTCTATTAGCATGGCTCTAAATTCTAAAAGTTACGGTTTAAATGATTGTTCCATCTGGAATTATTGCATTTTTGTGTATGACAATGATTCCGTCGTGAATGGAGTAGTTCTCAAAGTCACCTTCTTCCCTTTGTCTATCATCAACTCCAATTCTACAGCCAACTCCAATACGAGCATTCATATCAATAATTGCTTTGCGTATTAGAGTTCCTTCCCCAATTCCAAGATTTGGTATGCCATTTTTTTTGTTTTCTTCTTTTTGTTTGTCCGTTTCATAGAAGTTTGCACCCATACAGTAAACGCCATTAAGTGATGCTCCACTTTCAATTAGAGTTCTAACACCAATGATTGAGTTAACAATTGAAGCATTTGTAATAATTGAACCTTCTGATGCAAGAGAACTTGAGAATGAGCAGAAATTAAGTTTTGTTGCTGGCAAATATCTTCTGTGAGTATAAATTGGCATATCTTCATCATAGAAATTAAACTGAGGACGAATGCTTGCTAAATTAAGGTTTGTCTCATAGAAGGCTTTAATTGTTCCAATATCTTCCCAGAAGTCATCAAACAGGTATGAAGCTACTCTTCTTTCCTTTATGACTTCAGGAATGATTTCCTTTCCAAAGTCAGTTTTATCATTATCAAGAACTTCATCCATTGTCTTTGCTGTGAAAATATAAATACCCATTGAAGCTAAGTATTCGTTAGAAGAGTTAACTTTACAACCTAAGCTCTTTTCAAGATATTTTTCATTGACTTTATAATCACTGATATCTAGGCTTGCAGCCGGTTTTTCGTAGAACTTAGTGACCATTCCATGTGCATTGGTTGCCATGATTCCAAGACCTGTAGCCTGACTACGGCTAATTGGTTTTGCAGCAATAGTCAGCTCTGCACCTGATTCAATATGGCGTTCAAGCATTTTGGAGAAGTCCATGCGGTACAGTTGGTCTCCACTCAGAATAATGTAATACTCTGCATTTTGGTCATGAAAATGCATAAGGTTTTTTCTAACTGCATCAGCTGTGCCTTGATACCAAGATTCTCCTCTGTAGGTTTGTTCTGCTGCAAGGATTTGTACAAAACCTCTTGTGAACTGGTCAAAGTTATAGGTTCCACCAATATGGTTATGCAGTGAAGCAGAGTTGAACTGAGTTAATAGATAAATTTTCTTAAAACCACTGTTTATGCAGTTTGATATTGGAATATCAACCAGTCTAAATTTTCCTGCAAAAGGAACTGCAGGTTTTGCTCTGTCTTTTGTCAGTGGATAAAGTCTTGTTCCTTTTCCTCCACCAAGGATGATTGCTACAACTTTGTCTTTGCGCATATTGTCCTCCTTATTTCAGTATGCTCTATTTCAGTATGCTCTCATACAACTCAATGTACTCTTTTGCTGAGGCTTCCCAAGAGAAGTCTTGTTCCATGGCACGTTTTCTTATGTTTTTTAGGCATCCATTGCCTTCTGTTCTATTATACAACTGAATAGCTCTTGCAACATGCTTTTTTACATTTTCAGCTGTAAGATTGTCAAATAGAAGTCCTGTTCCTTTTTCTGGGTACTCATCTATATCAATTATTGAGTCTGCAAGGCCGCCAGTTTTATGAGCTATTGGGATTGTTCCATAGCGTAGCGAATATAACTGATTAAGCCCACAAGGCTCATATCTGCTTGGCATGAGGAAGAAGTCACTTCCGGCTTCTATAAGATGTGCTATCTTATTTGAGAATAAGATGTTAACAGATAGGTTCTTACATCTAGTTTCTATATCTTTAAGGGTATTCTCAATAGTTGTATCTCCGGTTCCTACAATGATGAATTGTACGTCCATCTCATTGAGAATTTGTTCTAGGTTCTGAAGAATAATGTCAAAGCCTTTTTGGGATGCTATGCGACTAATCATTGCAAATAATGGCACACCTGGTCTTTGTTCAAGTCCAAATTGTTTTTGAATTTCCGCTTTGAGTTTGTCTTTTCCTTCCATTTTACTAATGCTAAAATGGTATGGAATAAGTGGATCTTTTTGTGGATTCCATTCGTTTATGTCTATGCCGTTAATGATGCCTTTGAGTCTGTTTTTTCTTTTGCAAATGATTGATTCAAGACCACAGCCCTGTTCTTGTGTTTGGATTTCTTTTGCATATGTTGGGCTGACGGTGGTAATATAATCGGCATAAAATAAGCCGGCTTGGAGCATATTGATTTGTCCATTGGAGAATAATTTCTGGTTGGGTTTGCAATTGGCAAACAGGAAGTCCATGCGTGGGAAGGTCCCTTGGTAAGCTAGGTTGTGGATTGTAAAGATTGTCTTGGTGCCAATGTAGAACTGGCTATTTTTGACCTTTAAAAGGTAGGGAACAAGGCCTGTTGTCCAGTCGTGGCAATGGATTATGTCTGGTTTCCATTCAATTTTTTCACACATCATGAGTGCTGATTTGCATAAAACTGTAAAGCGTGAGAAATTATCTTCGTATGGCTGAAAGCTTGTATCTCCATAAATGCCAAGTCTTTGGCCAAACATTGGATGGCATACAAAGTAGTAAAGCACTTTGTTAACTTGTTTTTGCCTAATTTCTACTGTTTGAATTGTTGCCAGCATTGGGACATCCAATGAGCAGACAAACTCGCCAGCGTCTTGGTTTGATGTGTTATATGCTGGAACAATAATCCTTGCATCTTGTTTTTTATTATTGAGGGCTTGTGGAAGCGCCCCAACTACATCAGCCAAACCTCCTGACTTGGAGAAGGGTACGGCCTCGCTAGTTACCATTAATATCTTCATGGGTCAATAATACTACACATTTAGGTATAAAAACAGATTTTTTTTGAAGAAAAATGTGTTGCAACGACGCCGCATACAATACAAAGAACGAAGAAGCGGCATACGGGAGTCGGACCCGCTTCAGAAGCTTGGGAAGCTCCTGCACTACCGGTGTGCTAATGCCGCAAAGAAATCTTTAACAAAATAATAACCAAAAAGGACTAAAAACTCAACCTCAATTGAGATATAATGCTCGCAAACATTGAAATGTAAATATTTCAGTTCTGGAGGCATTTATGACAGATAGAGAGAAACTTTATGCAGAAAAACTCGCAAAGATGGTGCAGTGTAACACTGTTAGCGAAGAAGGTAATGAAAATAAAGAAAAATTTGAACATTTTCATGAAGTTTTAGCTCAACTGTTTCCAAATGTCTTTAGCAAATGTGAAGTTGTCAAAATTGGTGAAGCATTACTTTTAAAACTCAAAGGTAAAGAGCCTCATGAAGGGCAGGGTGAGCCAATTGTGCTCATGTCTCACCAGGATGTAGTGCCTGCAACTGGAAAATGGCAACATGATCCTTTCTCTGGAGAAGTGGATGAAAATGGTAATATTTGGGGCAGGGGTACAATGGATACAAAATGCTCTCTAATGTGCATTTTTCAGGCTCTTGAGGAGACAATCCAAGAAGGTTACCAACCAAATGTAGATGTTTATATTGCTTCTTCCTGCAATGAGGAGCTAAGTGGATATGGCGCTCCTGAGACAGTTAAGTATTTACAAAGTAAAGGAATACATTTGCAGCTTCTTATAGATGAAGGCGGTATGATTGTTACAAATCCAATGCCTGGAGTGAAGGGTCAGTTTGCAATGATTGGAACTTTAGAGAAGGGACATGGAAATATTATGATAACTGCTCATTCTAATGGTGGCCATGCTTCTACTCCAAAGAAGGGAAGTCCAATTGCAAGAATATCGGCCTTTGTAGAAGAGCTTGAGAAGCATGACCCAAACAAGGCCAAGATGAATTCTACAATGCAAGAGATGTTAAGACGTTTTGCTCCGTATACCAGTGGTGCCTTGGGTTTTGTGTTCAAACATATTAAATTTTTCACACCACTGTTGGAAAAGGTGCTACCAAAGATTAATGCGAGTGCTGGTGCTATGATTAAGACTACAATGGCCTTTACTATGTGCGGTGGTTCAAATGCTGCTAACGTGCTACCGGAGAAGGCGTGGCTTAATATAAATACTCGTTTTATTCAGCATCAGGGTATTGAAGAGACTAGAAAAATTCTTGAGCCATTGTGTAAAAAATACAATTTAGAGATGGAATTTGTGAATGCTCGTGCACCTCAAAAGCCAGTTGATTTCACAAAAGAAGGCTTTAAACTAGTTGAAGATGTTGTAAAGGAAGTGTATCCAAATGTTCATCCAACACCGTATGTAATGACAGGCGGAACAGATGCTTATTTCTATTGGCCAGTTACAGATAATGCAATTAGGTTTGCACCTCTTGCAATTACAGATCAACAGCTCAAGAGTATTCACGGACTTGATGAAAACATTGCAGTTTCAAGTTTGCCCGGTGGAGTGGATTTCTACAAGACAGTCATTAGACGAGTGAAGTAAGTTTACATGCCAGAAGCTGTTGCAAAAGTGTTTTTAACTTTTGCAATGGCATCTTCACACCAACTTATAATCTCTATTTTGTAGACTCCAAAATTCTCATACAAAAAATAGAGTACGTATTGGGTGAACGTCTCTGGTTGTGCTTGTGTGGTCTCAACGGGTACAGTGTATTCTCCCAAGCTTAAGTCATAACCATACTTTGTAGCTATGGTGCTTGCGTTAAAGTCAGAAAAATCCCAAAGCGTGACATCGTAGGATGCCTCCAAAATATCCTCTTCATCATCTGGCAACGCAGGGAAGAAATCCAATCCAGTGACTTCTTCCAAGTAGTCTATACTCACAGCAAAGGTGGTTAAATCTGCACTTGTACCCTCATTTTTGAGCAAGAACCCAATTGCTTTATGCTCATCTCCTGAGTAATCTAAAACGGCTTTGTAATAGTAATTGGGCACTGCAACTTCGTTTATCCCGATACTTTCATACGGCCCATCTGTGAGAACGGGTCCTGTTACTACGTATATCACTTGATTTTGTGCTGCAAATGTACGAACAACTGACTCCAATTTGGCCCAAATACCTCTATTGAAACTTCCAACCTGGGGACTCATGTTTGAAAGGTAGAACGAATCATTCATGGCTTCTTCGCTCCACTTTTGGTCTGCTGCAGGAATCAAATGGCCTCTGTCATACCCGGATCCTTTGTAATCTGCAAGTGTTGCACTTCCTGTTGGAATGTATGGATCCTCATGAAAGTTGTCCTGTCTTTCTGAATTTGTAGAAAAAACTTTGTCTGCAGTTAAGACGTAGGCCACCCAGTAGGGCTGTTCATATTCCTCTGCATAACTAAGAGTATAGCCGGTGTGCTGGACAATAATATCGGTATTAGAGAAGGCGGGTAATGCAAGTGCTTCGTCAATGCTAATATCTGTAGTGGTTTCTTCTCTTGCGAGCGGGTTGGAGGTTGGTGTGAGGATGAAAATGACCGTTGCAATTACTAGAATGGCCAAAATCCATATTAGGGGATGTCTATTAAATGATTTTTTGACTTTCCGTTCAGCTTTCTTGGAAATGTCAGTGGAGATTTCGTTGGGAATTTCGTTACTCATGTTGCCATTATAGTGTGTTTTGAAGCGAGTCTCAATTATGGATTTATTGACTAGAAAAGGCAGACAGTGATATGCTATAAGTACCTCTTTATCCATCGGTGATGGATCAAATTTAGTCCGTAAGGAGGAACCCATGAGAGATTATGAGTTCACCGTCATTTTCAATGTAAATGATGAGATGACGGAACAGGGATTGGAGATTGTCTCCAAAGCATTGGAAGCTGCTGGTGCAAAGGTTGCCAAGCAGGATGATATGGGCGTGAAGAATCTCGCCTACACAATTAAGAAACAGGATAAGGGCCATTACTATTATTATGAGCTTTCTGCAGATCCTCAGAGCATCAACAAGATGACTGCAGAATTCCTTCTTGAGGCTTCAATCCTTAAGCACTTATTTGTGGCAAAATAAGTTAATAAAAATCTAAACAGGAGAGAACAATGGCAGCAGACATCAACGTAGTTGTATTGGTAGGGCGTCTCACACGTGACTGTGAAGTTAAGTCTACACCTCAGGGAACTTCAGTGTGTCGTTTTTCCATTGCAGTCAACAGAAGAAAGAGGACTGGTGACAAGTGGGAAGATGAAGTTAGTTACATTGATATTGTAGTTTGGGGAAAGTCTGCAGAGACACTTAGTTCCTATTTAACAAAAGGTCGTCAGGTTTCCGTTCAGGGTGAACTGAGACAGAATAGATGGGAGCAGAATGGCCAAACACACTCAAGAATTGAGGTTGTTGCAAGTAGTGTTCAGCTCCTAGCTAGTTCACAGGGCGGGTCTGCATCTCAAGATGGATATCAGGCACAGCGCCCGGCACAGAGAGCCACACAGGGAACCGCACAGGGAACACAGCAGGCTCCTGCGTCAGATATGGGTCCAGAATCCTTTGATGATTCTGATATCCCGTTTTAATTTTAGGAGAATATCAAAATGCATGATGAGAAAGATATCATGAACAGTGAAGCTGTAGGTAGCTTTAGAGATAAGAAGATGGGCGGAAAGCGCACCAATTTCAAGAAAAAGGTTTGTAAGTTCTGCGCAAACAACTCAGAACCAGATTACAAGAATCCAGATGCTCTTAGACGTTGTATTACAGAACGTGGTAAGATTCTTCCTGGCCGTATTACTGGCACATGCGCAAAGCACCAGAGAGCTCTTACTCAGGAGATTAAGAGAGCTAGAGTTCTTGCTTATCTTCCTTTTGACAAGCAGTAATTTAAGGATTTTCTGAAGTGGCACAGGGGTATAATAAAAGCGTTTGGAAAGAACTTGTCTTTGTGACTATTGCGGGAATTCTGTTTTCAAGGTTCTCCATTGGTAGCATTATGATGACGGTTCCTCTTTTATTGATTGCTCCTAGGGTAAAGAAGTTATGGCAAACATTGTTGGCTTTTGCTGTTGTGCTTGTTGGTACTGTGGTTTGGTCAGTTGTTGATTATAAAGATATAATTGATGCTGACTATGGCAGTTTGCTTGCTGTTAGTCTTTTCCTTCCTGTTTGTACTGTCATTGGATCTGCAACTTGGACTGCTGTTGGCAGAAAAAGTAGAGTTGGGTTGAGAAAGTTCTTCCTTTCTTGTATTCCAGTTGCTATTTTGGCTCTTGCCTTAGCTATTTGGTTTTCAAGTGATAATGCTATTGCTACCAAAGAGATACTCAAGCAATCTATGCTTGCAATATTCTCTGAGGAAAGCTTGGGTTATAACTTTGAATCCGTAATTGATTTGGCACTATCCTTTTTAAGTGTGTCATTCTTACCTATGGCAATGGCTATGGTAGGATTACCTATATTAATATCTGAATTGATAATGTATAGGTATGACGAGGCATGGCAGTATGATTTTGCATTCATGAAGCTTCCAAGTCCCTTTATTTTTGGATTCTTTGGCTTTTGGGCTTTGGCGCTGGCATCTAGTTTAGTGACTGCAATTCCTGTTGCAATTTATTGTGTTGCATGGAATGTTGCCTTGGGCTTGTCTGTTCTGTATGCAATTCAGGGGCTGTCAATTCTTGTTGCACGTTTCAGAAGAACGTCTGCTTATTTTAGCGTTGGCAAGATAGTGGGTTTGGTCTTACTACTTTGCTTACTGCCTGGATTAAATCTGATATGTATTGTTGGGCTTCCAATTTTGGGTGTCTTGGAGACATGGATTAGATTTAGATAAAAAGAAATAAAGAGGTTTTTGCAAAAAAGCATCAATCTCATGTAAAAGGAGTATTCATATGAAAATCATTTTGAATCAGGATGTACCTAACCTCGGAGAAGAGGGAGATGTCTGTGTGGTAAAGGATGGATATGCTCGTAACTATCTGT
>CAVEGR010000060.1:0-2938 GCA_963615565.1 Phocaeicola massiliensis
ATTTCTGATAGTTTTAAATGTCATCAAATACTCTCTGAGTTTTTTACCTTAGATGGCAAACATATTGTTTGCGGTGGCTCAACAGCACAGTTTGTGGCAAATTTTTTGCATAAGAGTCTAGTTTTAGACCTTCATTATATTAATCCTAGTATTCCTCCAGTGGCTCATATTGATGGTGTTGATTTAGTAACTGAGGGTGTTGTTACTATGATGGCTGTACTTGATAAGTTCTCTTCCAAAGAAAGTAATAATGATGTCCTTGATGAGGCTAATGATGGGGCATCTTTGATTTATAACACTTTGTGTGAAGCTAATGAGATAAATTTTTTTGTGAGCACTGCTGAAAATCCTGCAAATAGTGAGTTTTTATTTCTAAAGTCTAAGATTGAAATTGTTAATGATCTTGTTAAGTATTTAAATGAGACAGGAAAGAATGTTATGTTAAAATTGATATAATTGATATGTAACAGTGGTTATATCATTAGAAGATAAATTATTTTCATTGATTGAAAGTGCTAATTGATAGATAATATCTTTTTGGGTATTTTGCAATTTTTGGAGGGTCTATGTACCAAATTGTAACAAAAAAGAATTTAAATCCTACCGTTACTCAAATGGAGATTAAGGCTCCTCTTGTAGCGGCTAAGGCAAAACCAGGTCAGTTTATAATTCTAAGAGTTGATGAAGATGGAGAAAGAATTCCTCTCACTGTTGCTGGCTGTAACAAAGAACAGGGAACGGTTAAGATTATTTTTCAAATTGTTGGTGCAACAACAGAGAAACTTAACCACAAGAATGAAGGTGAATATATTCAGGATTTTGTTGGTCCACTTGGTGTTCCTACTCATATTGAAGGCCTTAAGAAGGTTTGTATTGTTGGTGGTGGTGTAGGTTGTGCTATTGCTATGCCAATTGCGCAGGAACTTCACGCTCTTGGCGTGAACGTTACAAGCATTATCGGTTTTAGAAGTAAAGACCTTCTCATTTTGGAAGATGAATTCAAGGCCTGTTCAGATAGGTTGTTTGTTATGACAGATGATGGCTCGTATGGCAGACACGGAAATGTTACCGTTCCATTGAAGGAAATGCTTGATTCTGGTGAGCAGTTTGACGAGATTATTACCATTGGTCCGCTTATTATGATGAAATTTGTTGTGCTTACTGCAAAACCATTTGGTACTCCAGTTACAGTTTCCATGAACCCAATCATGATTGATGGTACTGGAATGTGTGGTGGATGTAGACTTACCCTCACTCAGGATGGCAAGAAAGTAACTAAGTTTGCTTGTGTTGATGGTCCTGATTTCAATGGCTATGAGGTTGACTTTGATGAGGCTATGTCACGTGGCCGTATGTACACAGACTTTGAGCGTAAGGCTCATGAAGAGACCTGTAATCTCTTTAAGAATGCTTAAGGGAGGATTTTATGGCTATTGATCCTAAAAAACATGAAATGCCTGTTCAGGAACCACAGGTAAGAGCACATAATTTTAAAGAAGTTGCTTTGGGTTATACCCATCAGATGGCAGTTGATGAGGCCAACAGATGCCTGCATTGCAAAAATAAGCCTTGTGTTGATGGATGTCCTGTAAATATAGATATTCCATCTTTCATTGATTGCATCAAAAAAGATGACATTGAAGGTGCTTATAATGTCATTCATAAGACTTCATCCCTTCCTGCTATTTGTGGAAGAGTTTGTCCTCAGGAAACGCAATGTGAAAGCAAGTGTACTCTTGGTATTAAGTTTGAGCCAGTTGGAATTGGTAGACTTGAAAGATATGTAGCTGATTGGCACAACGAAAATTCCAAAGAAGCTGTTTCTGTTGCAACTCCAAATGGTCACAAGGTTGCTATTGTTGGTTCTGGTCCTTCTGGTCTTACTTGTGCAGGAGATTTAGCAAAGAAAGGCTACAAGGTTTCTGTTTATGAGGCTTTGCATGTAGCTGGTGGTGTTTTGGTTTATGGTATTCCTGAATTCAGACTTCCAAAGGCTATTGTTGCTCGTGAAATTGAAAACCTTAAAGCTATGGGGGTAGACATTGAGACCAACGTTGTTATTGGCAAGACTCTTACCATTGATGAGCTTTTTGCTATGGGTAATGAGGCTGTCTTTGTTGGCTCCGGTGCTGGACTACCTAATTTTATGGGTATTCCTGGTGAATCTTTAAAGGGTGTTTATTCTGCTAACGAGTATCTTACAAGAAGCAACTTAATGAAGGCTTTCAGAGAAAAGGATGATACTCCTATTATGAAGGGTGGTAAAGTTGCTGTTGTTGGTGGTGGTAACGTTGCTATGGATGCTGCAAGAACTGCTTTACGTCTTGGTGCTGAAAAGGTTTACATTGTATACCGCCGTTCAATGAATGAGCTTCCTGCAAGAAGAGAAGAAGTTGAACATGCTGAGGAAGAAGGAATTGACTTCCAGCTTCTTAGAAATCCTGTTGAAGTTCTTGGCTATAACAATCCAGAAAACCCAAGAGATCCTAAGAATGGCTTTGTTACAGGTCTTAAGTGCATTAAGATGGAACTTGGTGAGCCAGATGCTAAGGGAAGAAGACGTCCTGTTCCAATTGAAGGTTCTGAATTTGTACTTGATGTTGATACTGTTGTTATTGCAATTGGTACTTCTCCAAACCCACTTATCAAGAATACTACTAAGGGTCTTGAGGTCAATGCTCATGGTGGAATTATTGTAAATGAAGATGGTCTTACTTCTAGAACTGGCGTTTATGCTGGTGGAGATGCTGTAACTGGTGCTGCAACTGTTATTTCTGCCATGGGTGCTGGTAAGGTTGCTGCTAAGGCTATTGATGAATATTTAAGTAAATAATTCTACTTATTTTTGAAATCCCCTGAGGTGTTCTCTTTGCCCATTTATTCGAGGTTTTTGCAAAACTGCCTTCATGAATCTTGGCTTTGTATCTCGCAAATCCAA
>CAVEGR010000061.1:0-3678 GCA_963615565.1 Phocaeicola massiliensis
GCCAGTCTTACACTATCGGTGGAGAGAGTGAAAGTGTAACTTACATACAGAGCCACAGCAGTGAGAATGCCAAAACCTTTAACGGCTTGGCTATTTCTCCACTTGCGTGGGCATTGCTCACAAACAGTGGGATTTTAAGCAGTGTAAGAGGTATCAGAATATGGTGACCAACGCTCTTGTTAGTGAGGTGTCCTTATATCGTCCTCAAAAAGAGACGACTACGACAGGCAAGCAAACTTTCAGCTTTGCTACTGTCTACAACGTCAAGTTGAATCAGTCGTCACAAGGTTGGACTAACGATATCACAGGGGCAACGTCCCTTAAGAGTTGTACGCTTTACTATAACTTTGATACTTCTTTCCAAGACCCTGTCATGTCTCCTCGTTTTAAAGTTGGAGACATAGTTTGTGTAGATTACAATGGCTCCTCTCCTTCCGAAGATAGGTTCGTAGTTAAGAATGTTACTGAGCACACATTCAAGGGCAAGCGACATCATTTAGAGGTGGTATTAGCGTGATTGGCGTAAGAATGGCAATGGAGACAGACTTTTCTGCACAACAGCAGAAAGCACTATCAGAAGAACGAGTAAAACTTGCTTGTAAAGGCACTGCAAGAGAATTTCAACGTCTTGCAGACCCTTATGTTCCATTTCTTACAGGAGAGATGGATAAAAGCTCTTTTCGCTCTCCTTTTGATAAAGGTGAAGTAGTCTACGATACACCATACGCACGTCATGTCTACTACCTTGATAACAGTGCGACCAATTGGACAAGAGACAAGCACCCGAATGCCATGTCGCATTGGGGCGAGTTTGTCAAATCCAAGTATAAAGACCACCTGAAAAGCACTTTTAAAAAGTATTATTCTGGAGGGATTTAATGACAACGCCAATGATATTTGCCTTTGGAGCTTGGCTCGAAAAACAATGCACAGAACTGGGACTGCCTAATCTTCTTATGGACAATTTAGAGGTTCAGGGAGAAAGCCTATGTCTGTCACAGACCTCGGCAACGACTACTGAGAAGGAATACATAGACGGCTCACGAATATGTAGACTTGAAGTAGATATCACAGCTCAAGGAATGCTTGAAAACAGACGGAATCTCATTGATTACTTAACTCAGCTTGTCTATTTGTTCAACGAACTTAACGACTACGAAATTGATTCTAATTATCGGATATTGCGGGCGGCGGCAACGGCTCCTGCAATGAGAAACAGAACAGAGAACAACTATGTGCGATACGCTATAGCCGTTTCTCTGACATATAAGGAAAATTAGTATGGCTAACAAAACTATTACTAACGAAAAACGTGCAGTGTTTATTAACACTTCTGCAACTACTCCTGCAGTATACAGCAGAGTTGGAGAAGGAATAAACACTTTCACGCCGTCTAATAACGGCACAATCTCCACTAAGCATTACATCAACGACAAGTTCGCTACTTCTCGTAGGAACGGACTTCAGAAGCAGTGGGCTTTCAGTGGTGACCGTGTGCTTGATAACGATGCTAACGACTATCTTGTATCACTTACAGAGAAAACAGGTAGTGACGTTGAGACAACTCTCATCATTGCAGACCTTATCGACCCTGTTGGCACTGGCACTAACAAGGCTTATAAAGCAAAGATGTACGAAGTCATGGTAGATGTCACTAACGACGGTTCAATTGAAGGCGGACAAGATGTTGCTATTGACGGCACTATCTATGCGAACGGCGACCCTGTAGAAGGCTATATCACTATCAGTGGTGATGTAGCTACATGGTCAACAACACAGCCATCTTAATGGGAGGGGGAGCAATCCCCCTGCCCTCTTATTTAATATGAGGTAATAAATGGACAGATTAAACTTAACTCCGAAAGCATTCAAAACCTTGCCAGTTGAAATAAACGGCAAGCCTTATGATTTACTAATAGATACACGTGATATTTCTTTAACCAGCTTTATTCTTGCTATGGCAGATGAAGCACAAAAGCTTGAACAAGAAATCCAAGTCACAACAGAAACAAAAGACCTTGAAAGCATGCGTGCAGTAGCGAACAAGGCAATAGCTAAGACAGATGAGTTTTATTCTGCTTTCTGCACTCTTCTTCCTGTAGTCAAGGAAGCTACAGAAGGCAAGCCGATTCGTGACTTTGGAGTTTGGGCTCAGCTTCTCTTTGCTCTTGCGAACCTTGTATCAGAAGGGAAAGCACAGCAAGCCGTTGACAAGGCTCTTGAAGACGAAGACAACGACAGCCTTGGAGCTTAAACGTGAAGCGAAATGGTTTCTGTTTTCTTTGCGACAAACTTCCTCGACGTATCTCTAATGGAAGAGATACAACAATGGCACTTGATACAACAACGTCAAGTGCCGTTTCTGTATTGCTCTTTCTAAAAGGTTCACATAACGCTTATGAAAAGAGCGAGTACACAGCAAGTAAACTTCTGCGAAAAGAAGACGGAACACGTCCCACATTAAACGAAGCCTTAGAGCTTCTGCAGTTATCCGAGTCAGAACTTTCAAAAATGCTTTTTGATTACCTTGCAGGAGCTCCAAAAGCTCATAAAATCACGACAGACGTAAAAAAACAGGCCTCTACGGTATTTCCTGACGAAAATAGTAAAACTATTCAAGTCTTTGACTACACTCAAGACAGCCCTTTTATTATCGCTTCAATGAGACAGATTTATGGACTATCTTTAGAAAATATAAAACAATTGCATTGGTGGGAGTTTCTTGCTCTTTTCAATGCACTTCCTGACGAATGTTATTTTTCACGTATTTTGCAGATACGTGGGATGAAAATAGACCCCAAAGCAAGCCCTGAAAGAAAAGCTGAAATAAAGAAAGCAAAGAAGGCAGTGGCTCTTGTAGATACACGAACAGCAGAGCAGAAAGAGGCAGACAGAATTGCTCAATTCAATGCTCTCGACTTATGAGGTAGCTTATGTCATATGATACAGCAGTACGCATAAAGATATTTGGAGATGATAGCGACTTTCAGAAAGCCATAAACTCAACTGAAGCCAGCTTAAACAGCCTTAAAGGCTTACTTGCTAAACTTGGTCTTGCAACATCTCTTGGAGCGGTAATCAAGTCTGCTATCACAAGCACCAACGAGTTTGAAGACGCTCTTGCTTCTGCTTCTACTCTTTTTGGAAATGTAGCAGTCAATACAGATGTGTTGAAAAACAAAATTATTGCACTTTCTAAGGAAACAGGACAAAGTGTTACTGCAATTACAACTGCACTGTATCAAGCCGAATCCTCAGGTGTAGAAGTCACTGAAAATATGGGCATTGCTATGGATTTTATGGAGCAGGCAACAAAGCTTTCTGTAGCAGGCTTCACTTCTGTATCAAGTGCAGTTGACAGTTTAGCCAAGATTCAGAACGCCTATGGCAAGGAAGTGCTTTCAACAGAACAAATCTCTAAGAACCTTGTCATGACACAGAACCTCGGTATCACGACAGTTGACCAGCTCTCACAGAGCCTCGCAAACGTTACTCCAACAGCTTCTGCCTTTGGAGTGTCCTTGGAAAAT
The DNA here is from genome assembly GCA_963615565.1 of Phocaeicola massiliensis. Lineage (GTDB taxonomy): Bacteria > Spirochaetota > Spirochaetia > Sphaerochaetales > Sphaerochaetaceae > UBA9732. The sequence goes on from CAVEGR010000061.1 coordinate 3,531, forward strand.
ATCGGAGCATCTTTGTCTGTCATGACCAAAGCAGGTACTGACACGTCAACGGCAACAACTCAGCTGAATATGCTCATTTCTTCTCTTGCCAAGACTGATACTGAAGCAAGCAAAAACTTAAAGAAAGCAACAAAGGAGATAACAGGGC
>CAVEGR010000062.1:0-8095 GCA_963615565.1 Phocaeicola massiliensis
CCAACAATGAATGGACACTTCTATGGAGGTGGAATGATACCAACTCCAGATCAAGACAGATTAGCAAAACCAAGACAGCTCTCTGTTATGGTCTATCACTGCCCAAACAAACTTAAAGCGTTAATGATTTTCCCTTCTATCTTTAAAGGAGAACATGTAAAACACACAGAAGCAGTAAGCATCTTTACAGGAAAAGACATAACAGTTGAATTTGATAGCCCAAGAGCTCTCCAGATTGATGGAGAAACAGTGCTTGGAGTAACTAAATATAGAGCAATTGCTAAAGCTTAAACAAATATCCCCAAAATTCCATAAATCTCATGAAGATCTCTAATCTCATAATCTAAGCCGTTGCCCAAGTTCAGACCTTCTCTAACTGGAGAACCAGAAGGGTTGTACCAGCAAGTAATTATGCCAGCGTTTACACCGCCTTGCATATCGCTAGTTAAAGAGTCTCCAACAATAAGAATTTTGGATTTATCTTTTTCAGAGATTTCAGAGAAAATCTTCTCAAAGAAATGCACATCTGGCTTTTCAAATCCAACTTCTTCTGAAAGATAAACGCCATCAAAGAAAGCTCCAAGACCGGAGTTCTTGAGCTTGTTTGTCTGTGCAGCAACTGTTCCATTAGAAACAACATACTGTTCAACCTTTCCATATAACGACTTTATAATATTGTAACTATCATCTCTAAAAGTAATTGTATCGCCAAGCCTGACCTGATAATCATCATTAAACGCAGAAACTATAGAAGTATCAATGCCGTATTCGTTAAAGAAATCTCTAAATCTACCAATAAGGATCTCTGGTTTAGACAACTCTTGACGCTCAAGCTTTTCCCAATACTGAACATTAATCTTAGAATAGCAAGCTATCATTTCATCTGTGCATTCGCCTAAACCATATTTAGCAAAAAGCGTACAAAGTGCAACTTTTTCTGCAGCATTAAAATCCAAAAGAGTTCCGTCAATATCCCATAAAATTGTAGAAAACATATGTTTAGATACTAATTTTTATTGTCATGTTAGGCAATGGTCTTAACCTTTAAAGGCCCAAACAGCAATGGCACAAAAGCTCAATTACTCGTAAGAAAGCGCTTGTATAGGATCCAATGAAGATGCTTTTGCAGCAGGATACCAACCAAAGAAGATTCCAACAGCTGACGAGAAGGCAAGCGAAAGAACAATGGACAACATTGAAAGCTTCAACGCATAAGAAAGAGCAGATGCAACAACATAGCTCACCACAATGCCAAAAACAATTCCAAATATACCACCACAAACAGAAAGAACCATTGCTTCCACAAGAAACTGGTGTCTAATTGTTTTTGGAGTTGCGCCAAGAGCCTTTCTAATTCCAATCTCTTTTGTTCTCTCCACAACTGTAACAAGCATGATATTCATGATTCCAATACCACCAACAACAAGGGAAATAGCAGCAATTGCAGATAGAAATGTAGTTAATGTTTCCATGATTGAGTTTGCCATATCAACAAATTCCTGTGCAGTAGAAACCATATACTCACTTGAAGACACTAATGAAGACATATATTCTTTAACAGAAGAAGCAATATCTGTTGTAGAATAATCGTCATTTACTTGAAAGTAATATGTAGAAACACTCGTTATTTTCCTCATGTTTTGGCTGTATGTGTAAAATGGCATATAAACATTGTTATTAGTATCAGCAGTAGAAGATTCTGAAGTGTCCTCCAAGATTCCTATTACCTTGTAACTCTTTGCCTGTGTTCTATATATAGAAACATAGTTTCCAAGAGCATCACCACCAGGGAAAAGATCTGCAGCAACATCATAGCCCAGAACAACAACCTGCTCACGTTCCATGTTGTCTTCCATTGTAAAGAATGAACCATCCATAATTTCAAGCTTTTGAATGTCACCATAAGTTGAAGACACCCCGTAGACCGTAGCACTAAAAGTTTCCTGGCTGTGTCTGACTGTAGCATTACCAACAGCCTGAATGGAAACATTGTCTATGCCCATAATGTCTTCTTTAATTGAGTAAGCAAGCTCTTCATCAAAGATTGTATTAGTGCCAAAATTACTCAAAGTTACAAGATCCATACCTGAAAGATTCATTTCATCATTGATAGAACCTTTAACGCTCTCGCCAAGAGTCATAATAGCCACAACTGAGCCTACACCAATAACAATGCCAAGTAGAGAGAGAAATGTTCTCATCTTACTTGTAATCATACTTTTAATTGCAAGTTTAAAGTTCTCGAGTAACATCTTCGTCCACTATCCTTCCATCTCGTATGAAAATCTGATTTTGGCATTGAAAGCCTAAATGTCTGTCATGGGTGACAAAAATAATTGTACGCCCCTCTTCGTTGAGCCCTCTAAAGAGCCCCATGACCTCTTTTCCAGTTTTTGTATCAAGAGCTCCAGTTGGTTCATCTGCAAGAAGGATATCGGGATCATTGACAAGAGCTCTTGCTATTGCAACTCTCTGTTTCTGACCTCCAGACAACTCGCTTGGAAGATGCCTCATTCTATCCTTAAGCCCTACTTTCTCAAGCATGGCCTCAGCTCTTTCCTTTCTTTGCCTATATGGAACAAGAGAATAAACCATTGGAGTCATTACATTTTCAAGTGCAGTGAGTTTTCCTAAAAGGTTAAATTGCTGAAAAACAAAACCTATCTTCTGATTTCTAAGAAAAGCAAGCTCTGCTTCATCCATTCCGTTAGTCAACTCGCCACCAATTGTGATGTATCCGCTAGTTGGGGTATCAAGACATCCAATGAGATTCATAAGAGTAGACTTACCACTTCCGCTGGGACCCATTATAGCTGTGAAAGATCCTCTTTCTATAGATAGAGTTACATCTTCCAATGCTCTTACAATGTATTCACCATTGAGAAAATAGCGTCTAACATTAACAAGCCCTATAACAGAAGCCATTAGAAGCCTCCCATCATCATGCCATAGCCACCACCACCGTTATTGGAAGACTGATAAACAATAACCTCACCTTCACTCAAACCGGAAAGAACTTGACTATACCCTTCTCCAAGATATGAAACAGTTACACTTCTTCTATCTGTAGATCCATCTGCATTCTTAACAGTGACATAAGTTTTGCCACCACGCTCTGTTGAAACAGAAGAAGATGGAATTAGAAGCATCTCTACATCCTGTTCTAAGTCAATTGAACCAGTAAATGTAAATCCAGTTCTAAGACCTGCTGGAGGATTTTCAATTGTCATCTCAACATCAACAACTCCAATTCCCTGGGTTGTATATCTTCCTTCCATTGGAATATATGAAACATAAGCTTCAACACTTTGTCCTGGTAAAGAATCAAAAGAAAGTGTTGCTGTTTGGTTTTCCTCAATGTACTGCATGTCAATTTCATCAATTTCAACAGTGGTTTTGAGTTTGCTTACATCAATTATTGTAAAAACTGCCGTACCTGCAGACACATAGTCATTCTCACTTATGCTTACTTTGGAAACAATTCCATCAAAATTAGCAGTAATTGTTGTATAAGAAAGTTGCTCTTCTGCATTTTTCTTCTTAAGCTCATAAGACTCAAGATCTTTAATAGATCCTGTTATCTTTGCCTCAGCAATCTGATCTTCAATTTGCTTGAGGTTATATTGCTGGTCAGTATCATCTATTGTTGCAAGAACTTGCCCTTTAGTGACCTTATCTCCAACCTTAACAAATACACCTGTAACAGCACCTGCTGAGCGGAAATTAGCTTCCTGCTTATCATAAGCTTCTACATTACCAGAAATATCAATTGACTTGACATACTTACTCTTGATTACAGTGTATTCAATACTAGTATTTGCATTCTGAAGAGCTGCAATTTGAGCCTCGCTGTCTTTCTTCATTTTGAGAAACCAAAACAAGACCAATGAAACTATAAATATAACAACAAGCCAACCAACAAGAGTTTTAATTCTCTTTTTTCTCTTTCTTGCAGCCTGAGCCTCTCTGAGTTTCTTCTCCTGTCTCTCGCTTTCACTTAATACTGTTTCTTTCTTATCCATTTCAATTATCCTTATATCCGTTATTTATTATAGTTCAGAGAATTATAATGCAAAAATTTCCAACTTGCGTTCAAGTGTCAGACCATCAATAATGACCAAATCATAGTCAGTTTGACTTGAAGAGTAGTTAAGCTCTGCACTCTTAAGATTTTCCGCTGTTTCAAGGCCCAAGTCATACAAAGCCTGCATGTTATCAAGAAGCGTTTTCTTGTATTGTAAATCTGTTTCTGCCTGTGCAAGTTGATTATTCCATTGAAGAATTTCCAGTGTATAGCTTGCAGAATCTTCTTGATAACTAGATAGTGCCTCTAAATAATTATTTGTTGCTGTCTTGGCATCATTTAGAGCTCTATTTATCTCCCTGTCAGATGAAGACGTATCATTGTTCCATTTTCCTGAAATAGAAACAGAAGGCGTAACATCTCCACTAGAAGAAATATCAAATCTTGGTGTAACACTTACATTCCAATTTTTAGCCGTATAGGTAGCAGATCCGCCTAGAGTAACTTGTTTATTTGCATCAATTCCAAGAGAGAGTCCAGTGGACAAAGAAGACGGATTAGAATCAGCCACAGCTTTTTTATAAGCCTCTTCACTGCTTTGTACGCTTAATGACTTAATTAAGACGTCTGTATTGCCATCTTCATATGTTGTAAGAGTAAGTACTGGAGCTTCTAAGCCTTCTACTCCATCCCACTCCAAGCCAGTTAGGGTCTTGTATTGAGAAAGAAGTTGATTATACTGTTCTTTTGAAGCTTCAAGTGAAGTCTTTAGAGAATTAAGAGTATTAACCGTATTTACATAAACACTGGAATCTTCTGTGTATGTCTTGAGAGCTACAAGTTTATTATAAACAGTCTCTTGCTTCTCAACAGTGAACTCATCTTGCTGGATTGAACGTTCAGTTCTCAATATTGATGCAATTGTAGAAAGAACCGATATCTCAAAATTTAGTTCACTCGTCTTATTTGTTTTTTCTGTTGTATATTTTGTAGACATATAGCTAAGATCTTCTGCTTTGTCACTAGTATAGCCAGAAAAATCAAATGTATGCGTAACACCTAAACTTCCACCAATTTTTGGTACTTTATCATCATATTGGGTTGAAAGAGAGGCTGAACCCGTTATTGCGGTACTTCCATCATTTGGAAGTTTAACTGTCACTGTTGGATCAACACTCAATCTAACATTATTGATATTTGCAGTGGCATCAACAGACACCTGAACCTTATCCTCTTCCTCAAGCTGCTCAATAGACAACAGCCCATTCTGATATGATAGAAGAATATTTTGATATGAGAGGCTATTCTTCTTGGCACTTTCTAAAATCTCATCAATAGTTGATGCATTAACACTACACAATGCCACTAACGTTATTAAAAAAGTAATAATTATTTTGTTCTTCATTGGCCTAATTATCCATTTTTTTCATATAAGGTAAACAACTTCACATATTTTCCATAAATCATTCACAAATTCCAGATGTATCTTTAAAATTTTTCATAACATCCCTCAATTTTTCCATATATCCACCATTAAAAAATAGGCACTTGGAGATATCCGTACCAAGCTTATCGCCCGTAAGAGCAAGCCCTATGGCCCTACATCCTCCCACGCAATACTCAAACCACTTGCATGAGGCGCACTTTTCATTATTCTCCTTCAAATCCTTCACTGTGGTGCACACTTCATCAAGATAATCGCCTGCTTGAAGATATCTTTTGAGCCCTTCCTTCTTCACATTGCCCAAATTCCATCCGTGCCCTTCATAGTATCCAGACATCTGATGGCATGGAAAGAGATTACCATTAGCAGCAAGTGCAACCATGCCCCTGTTTCCTCTACATACAGGCATAGAATCCCGATATTCTCCACAAACACATTCAACAGCCCTAGGCCTATAGCACTTACTTTTGGGATAAAAATGAACAAATTGCCATATATCTATTTCCATAATGCAATCTGCTTCCTGATATTCTGTTAAGAAGTCTAACATTTTATCAAAATACTCATTGAGCGTAAGAGTATTATCTCCTCCATTTTGAACCCAACGTGGAGCCTCGGTTGTGCGAATAATTCGCATTTCACTTACGCCCATCTTATCAAGCCTTTTTGCTGTATCCAGCATACTTTCAACATTGAGCCGGTGAACATTTGTTTGAACCTTGACCCTAAAGCCATTTGTAATGCAAAGCTCAATAGCTCGTAGAGCATCTTCCTCTGCCCCTTTACGGTTTCTAAGCCAATCATGGTGCCCAAGTCCATCAAATGAGATTTTAATAAGAGGATAGCACCCTATTTCTTTAAGCTTGTCTAAAGCTTCTTGATTAATGAAATATCCGTTGGTATTGAGTTCTTCAACATACATATCTCTTTTATAGATGCCATCAATAATCTCAAAGAAAGATTTGTGGAGCATTGGTTCTCCACCGGTAATAGTAAAAGCATTGATACCGCACTCTTGGGCTTCATCTAGAAGCTTTTCTGCTTCTTCTAGAGTAAATTCGCTCATAAGAGGAGCATTATCTGCAGCATTGAAACAATGAAGACAGTTATAGTTGCATTTACCTGTTATCATCCAATTAATGGCAGGAAAATAACGGTTATCACACACTTTTCTCTGCCATGCAGTAAGAGACTTTTCACCTTTTTTACATGGACGAATAAAACCTTTTCTTACAAGAGTTTCAGAAAATTCACTACTTTCCAGCTTGGTGAGACCATCACATTGGTATAAGAATTCAAACTCCTCTCTTGTCAGTCTTTGGGCATCTCTTACACCTTTTATGTAATAAGCATACGGCGTTCGCCACCAAGATCTAATACCAATTTGAGGGTTAATTATGTAAAACATCCCTTATTTATCCCTTAATCAACCCAAACCTGAGTTCTGTTTTTTGTATTTGGATGTCCACATTCTTGTGTCATAGGAACAACTGAAGGTGCAGATGCACAACCATGCCTCTTTCGTGTATAGCAAACATAACATTGATAGTTACGAGGTCCGTTACCAGCAAAACCAGTCTCTGCCCAACAGTTATTGTGGCAAATTGGGCATGCTGATGAAAGTTCATAACCACTTACCCAAGTCCCTTGGAAAGACGGAGTTGATGGATCATTGCAACCACCACCGGAGACAGAATCTAGCTCGTCATCATTCAAAGAGCCACAGGCATTTAATCGTAAAAAGAGAGCGTTTGCATCATCTTTTGTAAGTGTAATGTTCTCTTTTTCAGCAAGGGAAATAAGCTCTTCTACACTCTTTGCCTGTTTTGCTTTCTTCAACAGTTTTTCATACATATTGTCGCTTCCTTATTTTTTGTAAGTATATACGGCAACATTACAATTTTGTTAGAAAAATTTTGCGTCTCTATCTGTAGATTCACTTGAAAGTTAAGAACTAAGAGGTTTTTGCAAAAAGCGCACTTATGAATTATAATAAGATAAGTATGTCTAAAGGAGGTAGGTAGCATGGGAAGATTTGTTAATCCAGATAGTTCGGCTTTTCGTACATTATTAAATGCTAAAATTTATGTAGATAAAAGTGGATTGATTAATTTTACAAATAGTATTCTCTCTTCAACTGATGCATTCATCTGCAACAGCCGTCCTCGCAGATTTGGAAAATCAACAACAGCAAACATGCTTGCTGCCTATTATTCAAAAGGTGCTGATGCAGAAGAACTGTTCGCCTCCCTTGAGATAGCATCTTCTCCTGACTGGAAAAAATATCTCAATAAGTACGATGTAATCCATTTAGATGTCCAAAGTTTTATTGAAATAGCAGGAAGTCCGGATAATGTCGTCTCTGTAATCAAAAAAAGAGTTATAAAAGAACTTAAAGACTATTACCCTAATTTTGTGCAGAATGGAGATAAATCATTATTTGATGTACTAGCACAAATTAATGCAGACACAGGAAATCAATTCGTTGTCATCATTGATGAATGGGACGTACTCATCCGTGATGATGCAAAAAACAAGAAAGTACAAGAAGAATACATATCATTTCTAAGAGGATTGTTTAAGGGTGTTGAGCCCACTAGATATATAGCACTTGCCTACATGACAGG
>CAVEGR010000063.1:0-2958 GCA_963615565.1 Phocaeicola massiliensis
GATTGTTGCTCGATCCCTTAACTCGTTCCACACTTGGTGGATGAATCTCTGTAGAGCGTTTGCTACGAATGAAGTCAATTAAAATCGAGGACGATAAATCTCTCCTTATTTTACAACACTCGTTAATCTTCATAATGTCCTCTGCAAGCGATAATCCACAAAAAGCCATTTTCATCTATGTTGTAGACCAACCTGTTGGCATCGTCTATTCTTCTACTCCATGCCTTTCTGTGTTTGAGTGGTTCAGGCTTTCCTATTCCTTCAGATAAACCTTCACGTTCAATAGACTTTATGAGTTCATTTATTCGTTTTAATGTCTTTTTGTCCTATGTTTGCCAGTACAAATAATCGTCCCATGCTCTATCAGCCCACAGCTTTCTCATTCGTCAAACCTCAATCAATTCGTGTTCCTGACCATGACCAGCTTCAAGCTGAGCTATTCCCCTGTCAATCATAGCAAGATATTCATTATTTCGAGCAGCTTTTTCCAACTGGTTATATTTATCAAGGCTCATAAGAACAATGTTCCTTTCATTCTTTCTTGTAATAATAACTGTTTCCTGGAAGTCTGAAGCTTTGTCGCAATAATCTTTCAAATTGTTCCTGATTGTTGAATAATTTACCGCCAACATATTAAATACCTCACTTTTTATTGCTCAATTTGTTGTGCCTTTTCTTGTACAACATTCTTATCATATTGTCATATCCTAGTCAATCAAAAATAATATTCCTTACTTTGCAGTATGGCTGTGTAAGTCATAGCTTTTCAATAAGGCACTCGTGTTTCTTAGTCTTTTTATCGTAGTTGATCCCCACAAGAATGATGTTATCAATGAACTCCTTGATAGAGTTCGGATACCTCTTCTCTTTTATCTGGTCGATGGCGGACTTGGCATCTTTGTCCCATTTGAGCTCAACCAACAGAGCCGGATATTCGTGTCTATATTCATCCTTGGGTAAATATACAAAGTCTAAGAATCCCTTCCCTGAGGGGAGTTCTCTCAGTGGGCTTTGATAGAATTCCATAGAACCAAGGAATGCCAATGTGGTAACACAGGAAAGGGAGTTTTCATCATTGTAGAACAGAGAAGGAATATACTTATCGTGTATTTCTTCTATACCTTCCGCAACAGAAGTGTTATTGCCGTTAAGTACTGCCTCAAGGATTGCATTTGATTTTTTAGTAAATGAATCCATTTCCTTCCAGGTCTTCTTCTTAACGGCATAGACCATTTCTTCCCTAATCTCCTCATTAGGGATGAAAGCCGTTTTATTTTTCTCGTTGTAGGCAAGATATCCTAAATGGATAAGATACGTCATGACATCATCTTTTGACTCGAAACTTACCGTATCATTCTTGAAAGTTCTTACATCTAACTTTACTTCACTACCTGAAAGCATTGTGATGATGTCTGTTTTAAGACCGTCATAGTTCATGTTTATAAGTGGTACAATAAAATCATAATTAGAAGTATTTGACCAATAGCTTTTGAATTTGCCGTTAAGCATTACAGAGACTACAGCCTTTGGATTATAAACATGCAAGTCGCCAAGGAGGTAGCCATCATACCACCTCTTTACTTCTTCAAAGTTCATATTGTATTTCGCACATAATTTTTTGACTTCTACTTCAGTAAATCCCATATATTCCGCAAGAGGCCCTGCATCTATGATGGTGTAATCGTCAAAATTGTTAAGAGCAGACTGAGTTTTCTCTTTTTTCATCGGGAGAATCCCCGTCATATACGCAAGGGCTATGTATTTAGTAGGTTCATTTCCTTTGAATAAGCCTCTCAAGAATGCGATATATTCGTCCTGCACTTTCTTGTTTTTTGCATCATCACGGATGAGAACATCCCACTCATCGATGATGATGATAAACTTAATTCCTGTATCTGCATTAATTTGAGCCAACACATCTAGTAGTGACTTGCTTCCGTCCTGCACGGAATCCGGATAATATTCTTTAAGTTCTTTTATGACTCTTTCTTTAATTACGGAGACGACTTTCTCCGGATTTCCTGCAAGCTCTATAAAGCTCTGGACATCAAAGTGAATGACATCATGTTTATTGAGATGTTTCTTGTAGTCTGGAGATGAGCTTATTTCAAGAGAGGAGAATATTTCGTCGGAGTCTGCACCTTTTGAGTAATAGGCAGCAAGCATATCAGCTGTCATTGATTTGCCGAAACGACGAGGACGACTGTTACAGATGAAAGCACTGCGTTTTCCCAGTTTTTTGTTGGTATATTTAATTAATCCACTTTTGTCCACATAAATTTCGTCTTCAAAAGCGGCCTTGAAAGCTGAATTATCCGGATTAACAAATCTTCCCATACTGTCTAACCTCCCTTGGCTATTCAATTATAATTCATAAGCATGGTGGGTATTCAAGTACATATATATTTCATATATATGTACTGTAGGGGAACATCACCATGAGCCTACCTCTATTTTACATTATAAATTAGAAAATTGTGAGATTTTATTACAATAATACAACAACAACAAATTCCTATAAATTCCCCTATCTAAAAGGGTGAAATTGCCATTTTTCCTCTTGAAATCGAACATCAAAAACGCTATATCTAGTAGTAATCCCACCCCAAATACACCACCCATAGTGGTTAGCCTAAATTTATTATTTGCCGGGTTGGCAATACAAGTGTGACCACTAGGGGTTAATGCTATATAATATAATAAGTTAAGTGGTAAAAATACTATTGATAGTAACGGTTGGTTTTTAGGACCTATCATAGCTTGAAACCTTTTGTAAATAGTATCTCTACGAGAAAAGCGAGGTAATGTATTTTCTTCTGAAAAAATAATATAGGAGAAATATAAAGGGTGTCGCATAAGTTTAATAGGCCTATGTGACACCTTTTTGTTGAATTATGGCAAAGTGAATATTATCTCGCTTCAGAGCCATTAGTTTCTTTCTTCAGAGCCACTTAAATT
>CAVEGR010000064.1:0-9728 GCA_963615565.1 Phocaeicola massiliensis
CGCCAGGTCCTTTTTTTTGCCTTTTGGTGTTGTTTTTTTATTATTGGCTTGGCTGTTTTTCAATGAAAATGGCTAAATTTTTCTGTTTTCATTGAACTTTTCATGGAAAACGTCACAAAAATAGCACTTTCAATGAAAATTGACATGGGAGGCTCTACTTGTGATACTTCAGCTGCTTTACTCTCATAGCGTTGACCTTTGCAATAGCAGGTTGCTGTGGGCATGATACAGAAATATTCATCCTCCACTAGTCACTTTGGAATTGTGGCTTTGCGGAGATTATCTTAATGAAATGAGATTTTTTGGGCAACAGTTAGAGGTTTCTTACTTTGGTTCGTTGTTCTTTAAGTAAACGTTAAGGTAATTTGAAGCATTGCCAAGGAGGTTGTGTATAATAATATCGGCCTCATAAGCATCTCTGCGGGTGATTGCGTTGGTGAGATCTTGGTATTTAGGCAGGCTAATTGCAAGCTCATTTTCATCCTTGAAGTGTTCTGTAATGAGGTTGTGAATCATTTTTTCAAAGCTTTGAAAAATCATGAGATATGCTTTATTGTTTGAAATTTCAACAATGCACTTATGATATTGAAAAATATCCTCAGGAAGTTCTTCCTTAGTTGCTAGATATAATTTACTTGTAACAGCGTTCAGTTTATCGAGATTTTGAGAGGTTAAATTTATGCACGCAAGGCGTGTACATTCGCGTTCAACAAGAATTCTAAAATCCATGAAGTCTCTAAAGAGGCTAGAATTAATTGCTGAAGAATCGTAACTCATGATAGCAGCTAGTGTTTCTGGTGTGGCGTTGTTGCCATATTCTGCAACAAAAGTGCCTTGACGGGGCTCTATTCTTAAAAAACCCATTCTCTCAAGCTCAAGAATACCTTGATTTACAGACCCTCTGCTTATTCCTATTTGTTTTGCAATTTCTCTTTCTGGAGGAAGCTTGTCGCCAGGCATAAGCTCTCCAGAAAGAATTTTTGCTTTTAATATTTCTATGAAATTCTCTTTAAGGCTTTTTGATTTATATGATATATGTTCTTTGGTTTCTTTGTTTTGTCTCATGTGGTTATAATATCAAAGCCACGAATAGCATGTCTATAAAGTGTTTTTAATTAAGCCGTGGTCACGTTTTTATAACCAGTAAAATGAAAAATATGTAAAATACTAGTTGAATTGAGGAAAATATCGATTTAAAATAGTTGTGGCTAAACCAGAAAACAAAATGGAGGAAAATTGTGCAGAAGTACGACGTTATTGTTGTAGGTGCAGGTAATGGAGGGTTGTCAGCAGCTCTTTGGCTTGCAAAGAAAGGCAAGAAGGTTCTAGTTTTAGAAAAACATAATCTTCCTGGTGGATGTGCAACAAGTTTTGTAAGAGGTGCTTACGAATTTGAAGCAACATTGCATGAACTATGTCAAATGGGAACAGGTGAAGGTGAAGGCAAAAGGGGAGCTGTTAGACAACTTCTTGAAGATGACTATGGTCTTGATGTTCAGTGGTGTCCTGTTCACGAAAGCTTTGCAGCAATTGCTACAGATCCAGATGGCTTTAATGTTAGTATGCCTGCTGGCGTTCAGGCGTTCATTGATGCTATGGAGAAGGCTGTTCCTGGAAGTAGAGAGTCTATGACTACAGTTATGGAACTTGGCCGTATGTTGGTTGATGGTGTTGAATGGCTTTATCAAAGACATAATGAGCCTGAAGGACTTCAAAAAATAGAAATGATGCTTAAGTATTATGATCTTATGTGTCTTGTTCCTCAGCCATGTGATGAAATGCTTAAGAGAATTGGTGTGCCAGAGAAGGCAAGAAATATTTTTGAATCATACTGGACTTATGTTTCTGCTGATTCTACTGAGATGAGTTTTGCTCCTTATACATTCATGACATATGTCTATCTTACACAATTGCCTTGGTTTGCAAAGAATAGATCTCATGAGATTTCTCTTGCTTTTGATGCAAAAATTAGAGAATTTGGTGGCGATATTTGGTACAACACTCCAGTTGAAAAGATTGACATCAAGGGTGGACAAGTTAAAGGTGTTGTTCTTAAAGGTGGTCAATATATTGAATGTCCATATGTTATTTCCAACCTTATGCCTCATGTTGTATTTGACAGAATGGTTGATAAGAAGGAAGTTCCTGAGTACGACAAAAAGAAGATGAATGCTCAGCGCCTAGCTCAGTCTTGCTTTACTGTATATCTTGGTCTTGATGCTTCAGCAGATAAAATTGGCCTTAAGAATTACGATACTTTTATGCGTTATAATCCCAATAATCACAAGCAGTTCTTGTCTTCTGGTTCTCTTGAAACTCACAAAGATATCACTTGTACTGTTCTTACAAATGCTCTTAAGGATGCTGCTGGTGAGAATAGAGCTTTTATTCAATTCAGTAAGTTCTATACTGGTGATCCGTTTAAGGACGTCAAGAAAGAAGATTATTTCAAAGTAAAGGATAGAATTGCTCGTGAGTGTATTGAACGCTATGAAGAGGTTACGGGTTGTGATTTAAAGAGTCATATTGAAGAGATTGTTGTAGCTTCACCTGTAACATGGGCACGATATCTTGGTACTCCAAATGGCGATGTTTACGGCTATATCCCAGCAACTTGGGACGGAATGTTCCCTCGTGTTCAGTGTGCTCACAAGGAGGATTATACAATTAAGGGTTTGAGATTTGTAGGTGGCCATGGCACACAAATGGACGGATACTCGCAGGCATATCTATCTGGTCAAGAGCAGGCAAGATATTTTTATGAAGAAATGAAGGAGGGCAAGTAAGATGGCTAAGAAATATAACTATTCAAGAAAAGGCCTTAAGGGTCTCAATCCATTTCCATTCTTGGGAGAAGTAAAGACTAGACTTAAGGCTATTGAGGCTGCACCTGCAACAATTCCTCAATCTATTTTCAGTGCTAACATTCTTGCAAGCGAACTTCACCCAGCTGTCCAGTATGCAAAGGTCAGTCGTGTTACAGAGTACAACGGTGCCAAGAGTTTCATATTGGTTCCGAACAAGGAAAAGAATATCGATAATCTTGCATATTTCCGTGCAGGACAGTATGTTTCTGTTTTTTTGAACATTGATGGAGTTTGTGTGAATAAACCATATACAATTTGTTCAAATCCTAAAGAGGCTCTTACTGGTAGCTATACATTAACTATTAAGGCAACAAATTTAGGTTATGCTAGTAAGTATATTCTTGAAAATTGGAAAGAGGGGACAGAAGTTAAACTCAGTGGGCCACTTGGTGAATTCTATTATGAGGGCTTAAGAGATGCAAAGAACGTTATTGCTATTGCTGGGGGTTCTGGCATTACTCCTTTCTTTTCAATGGCTAGTGCTATTAAAGATGGAATTGAAGATTTTAATTTAACAATTCTCTATGGAAGCAGAACTAGCGATAATATTCTTTTGAAAGATGAGCTTGAGTCTATTGCAAATCAATCCAATGGAAAAGTTAAGGTTGTTCATGTTCTTTCAGACGAAGAGAAAGAAGGCTACGAACATGGGTTTGTCTCAGCTGAGCTTATTAAGAAATATGCTCCAAATGGCGAGTATTCTGTCTTTATGTGCGGTCCTAGTGCTCTTTATGCATATGAGAAAGAACAGATGAAGATTCTTGGGCTTAGAAAGAAGTTTTACAGAATGGAGCTTTCCGGAGATAGCCGTATCAAGGCTGAGAATGGAGAGCAGATTTTCAATCTTACTGTTGTGATAAGAGGGGAGAAAACTACTATTAAAACAAGTTCAGAAGAACCTCTTCTTTGGGCTATGGAAAAGGCTGGAATTAAGGCTCCATCACATTGTAGAAGCGGTGAGTGTGGCTGGTGCCATTCTCGCTTAATAAGTGGAGATGTTTATGTTCCAGTGGATAAGGATGGCAGAAGGCTTGCCGATAAGAAGTTTGGATGGATTCATCCTTGTGCTTCTTATGCTTTGAGCGATATTGAACTTGAAGTTTTTCCAACAGAATAATGCATAAACAATTAAATTCTTGGGCTGTAACTATGCAAGTTATGGCCCTTTTTTTATAAAGATAGTAGTATTGGGCCATGAAAAAAGTTGTTGCTGTTGTAATCTCTTTTATTTTTATAAGTTGTCTTTTTGCAAGTTCTAGTCCATGGGCTGTGAAGACTGTGAATGTAGGGATAGGAAATGATAAGTATGCTTACGGGTTGTCTAGAAATGATGATGACCAGTTGTCATATTCTGAGCATGTGGCCATTGAGTCACAGGCATGGTATTTGAGGGCGAACTTGAATGGTATCACAAACCGCGGATGGAGAACGGGATGGGATATTAGGGATGAAAGTGTTTTAGATGATAATGATGAACATTTTTATCATGGCCGTTTGGATGTTACGGAAATTAAATTGGGTTTTAATTACACTAAAGAACTCAATGATTTGCTTTCTGTGAAGATCTCACCTGAGACGGGCTTTTTTCTTTCTGGTTATACTGGCTATGACCATTTGCAAAATCTTGTACACAAAATATTTAAAATGCATAGAGTAGATTTGCCATATGATTATGAAGATGTCAGATTTCATTACTATCTTGGTCTGAATGCAAATTTATACTTTGATTTGGCACAGCTTTATTCTTCAAATTTGACGCTTAATTTGGGTGGTATTGCTTCTTATGCGTTTGGTTTTGAATCTAATGAAAAGTTAACAGCAACTGTTTCATTAAGTAATGAATATAGTGAAATTCTAGCTGTAAGTTTTGGATGGAACTGGGTTCAGGAGCATAATGAATCTAGTACAATGGAACTTTATGCTAGATATATAAATGGGCCGTATCTTAGTTATGCTATCAACACTGGATTCTTTAGGTTGGACTACTTTACAGAACTTACTAATCATTTTGGATATGCTGTTCTCTCTGTAGATGTGATGAGTATTTTTAATCCTACAATTTGGGATGAAAATAACTTCTATCTCTCTATGGGGTTTGCAAATATGATTGGTATTAAGTTCCAAGAGCAAGAGCTGAATTATCCTATTAATGACAACTGGTCTATTGTTCTTAAGAATAGATACGTTGCTGGTTATCCTACTGACAGAAAAGAAGAACTGAAAGGAAACCCAGATGTAGAGTATAGGCTAAAAATGGGACATGTGATGGATACTCTTGGTTTTGAGTATTCTTATCCTATTAATGCATTGAAGAACTGGGTTACACCTTATATTTCTGCATCTCTTGGTTATATGAGATGGGATTTTACTGCTCTGACCAACATGGTTAAGTGGTATGATTTTCCTTCATTGAATATTCCCTACAGTGATGATGATAATGCTCCAAAATATGATCATTCATTTGTTGTTGATCTTGAAGCTGGCCTTACTATAATTCCAGAAGGACTAGTTTCATTTAATTCAACATCATTTACTCTGTCTGGTTTTGTTGGTCTTTCATATGTTACTGGAGACTTTGTTAAGTTCTACAGACAAGTTACAGAAGATAATTCATGGGCTAAATATACTCCTAACTGGAAAGATAACTTTATCCTTCGTTATGGTATAACTCTTAATTTTGGATTTGATATTTAGTTTTAGTTTAAAGTACTGTTCCAAATAAGACTTTCTCAAAAAGTTTGGTGGTCTTTTCTTTTCCAATATGTTTCATAAAAACATTTGTTGATGGACCACCATTTGTTAATAGTCCGTTTACGTATGCAGAGCTCTTTTTAGTTTTTTCTTTAATGTCAGATGTTCTTTCTGCTTTTAAACTAATAAATGCTTTTAGATAGGCTGTTGCAAGCTTCTCTAGTTCTTCTTTTTGTTTGGTTTTCTTATAAAGACTTTGTGGTAGCTTAATGTCATCATACCAATGTCTTCCTGGGTCTAAATCTGGAATGTAGGCAAACTCTTTTCTTGTTTTATCTAGGTTAGATGTATCTAGATGTCCTATAACGGTATCATAAAGTTCCAAATAGAGAGATTTTTTTCCCATAGCTGAAATATAGTCTATAGAGAAGAGTGGTAGATCTTTTTCTTTTGGTACAATAATTAGAGTCTCCATTTGCATTAGACCAAAGAAACCTTTAGCTGTCATCTCTGAAACATGGCCTAAGTCTTGGGCGTGGTATGCTGAAATGCAAAACTGCATTCCAGATACCTTCATTTTGGCAAATTCGCCTGCATCAATGTCTTTAAGTTTATGCTTTGCATTTATAATATTTAGCATAGCATCTGTCATTTAGTTTCTCCTGTTATACTGTCTCTCCATTGTGTAGACGAAGCTCATTTAAGCCATTTTTGTGTAATAAAACTGCTCCAAGAAGTAATGTGCCTTGTCCAATTGTGTTAACAAACTCTGCAATCCAATTCATCAATGCTCCGTTGAAATCGCGAGATGAAAGATATCCCATGCAAAGTGAAAGGAAGAAAGAGACAATAAATAGTGATATCAAAGCTGGTTTTCCTAGCTTTTTTGACATGGAACAAAGTCCAATGTCCATAAAGCCTAGACCTAGAATCATTAATGTTACAAATACAAATGTTCCACTAAAGTATGCAGGTGCAACGCCACTGGTTGAGTTGCCATGACAAAGTATTATAATAACAAGAATTAATACTATTACAAGCGCTATAATAATTGGAGTTTTATTGACCTGCTTTGGCTCTTGTCTAGTTGTAGTTTGTTTGTGACAAAGTAGGGCAAGCATTCCAATTCCAGCTAGCATGAATCCAAGCGATTGCATTGGAAAAAACACGCTGCTTAGTGCTTCAAAGTCGCACACTCCAAGAGCGTATAATAGCTTGTATGTTGCTTTCAGAAAGCCTGCACAAACTACGTCAATTGTGCCTGCCCCAAAGAGTGCAAATGCACCTTTACTCATTTTGTTATACAAGTCACGCATTAGCATTACGGCTGCGGCTGTAAAAAGTGCAACTGGGATGTAATCAACAAGTGACATTACAACGGAAAATTCTTTCATGATAGCTCCTATTTTTTCTTGTTAAGATGGTAAATTGGAAGTAGCGGAATGATGATAGGTGTCTTATTTGCATATGTGTTATATTCTTTATTTTCGCCGTATCTGGCCATTTGACGTCTTTCAAGACGCTGGGCGCCATTGAACATGATATATACAATGCAAATATAGGCCACAACTGCAGTTATCCACTGTCCAACGGTGGCATATGTTGAAATTCCACTGACGAAAACACCTGTCCAGAATGTAATCTCTCCAAAATAATTGGGGCATCTTACTATTTTGTAAAGGCCATCTTTTGCAACCATGTCTGGTCTAATTTTCTTTTGGGCCGATTTCTGTGCGTCTGCAACTGACTCTAGTATAATTCCACAAACAGAAATTACCATGCCTATTGCTGGTAGTAACATATCTTGTGAATTGTTTACTATTCTAAAGAGCATTGGGCTGAGCTGTATAACATAAAGTGCAGAGACAAAAATCCAGATTGTAATCAACACAAAGATTGGCATTTTCTTTTCTGTGTTTTTGTTAAGAGTACTTTTAGCAACATCGGTCTTACGGTAGGATGCATTTTTAAGCTCTCTTGCAAGTAGGAAGCCAGATAGGCGTGCTCCGTAAATGATGAAAAGGGCCAGTTGTAAGATTACAATCAAAAGTGGAGTTTGCGTGGGGTTGAGCAGATACATGATGAAGACTGCTACTGCTCCGC
The DNA here is from genome assembly GCA_963615565.1 of Phocaeicola massiliensis. Classification (GTDB taxonomy): domain Bacteria; phylum Spirochaetota; class Spirochaetia; order Sphaerochaetales; family Sphaerochaetaceae; genus UBA9732. The sequence continues at coordinate 7,662 of CAVEGR010000064.1, forward strand.
CGGCGATTGCAAAACCGTATCCAATTGAGAGGAAGTAGACAAATTTGTAAAAGCCTACTGAGCATAAGACGGCACAGACGGCGTATAAAATTCCCAAAAGATTCCAAGGCATGTTATTTCTCCTTTTTAAAATAATCTTTTATGTATGCTGCAAAGCTGGCATCTCCGGTCTCAGTGTCGCCAACAAGGTCGTGGCTTAAAGTCCATTTGGAGAAAAGAATTATATCGTGTTTGCCGGCTTTCTTTATCTTTGGAAGATTTGCAAGAATTCCAAACATCCAAATTGGTGCCCACTTAATTTTGAGTGGCCTGCCTGCAGCATCAAAGCACATTTTGGCCATTTCTTCGTAGGAATAAGTTTCCTTGCCTCCCACGTTATATGTGACATTGGTTTCTGTCATATGAGATACTATGAAGGCTGCAAAATCTGGGCAGTCTACAACGTTTGCACGTACGTGGCCATATCCTTTGAGCAGTTGCATCTCTCCTTTGTCTACATAAGGCTTGAAGACTTTTGCAATGTCATAGAAATATCCGGTTGGTCTGTAAATTACATAATCCATTGGCTGTTTCTTTAGCTCTTGTTCTACTAGATATTTGGCATGAAGCATTGGAACTTTCTCGGCTCCTGGCTCGTCGCAAGAAATGACTGATATGTAGTTAAATTTCTTGACTTTGGCTCTTTTTGCTTCTTCATAAAGATTCATATTTCCTTTGTAGTCAATATCATAGCTTGTAAATTTAGTTGAAGCGCCTGTAAGTCCCATTGTGGTAATTACAACTTCTGCTCCGTTGCAAAGGCCTTTAAGTGTTTCTGGGTTTGTTGCGTCAATTGAGACGAACTTGTATTTCCCTTTTGCCTCCGGGATTTCTCTTTCTTTGAGATCTGCTGCTACAACTTCATGTCCAGCATTGCAAAGTGCTTTTAAAATTTCTGCACCAAGATTTCCAAATGCTCCTGCAAGTACAACTTTCATTTTTTTCTCTCCTATTTTTTAGGGTTTTGCAAAAACTTTTATTTTGAGGCTTTTGCAAAGGCCTCTTTATTTTTTTCTTTTGCTCTCTTGTCGTTAATGATTTTCATGTGTTCTGCTGTAATAAGATCAACATTATTTTCTTTTGCCCATTGTACACAGCCTCTGAGAACTACTGACAAGAATACACGTGGAACGCCTAAGATTGTCTCAAGTGCATCATCTGTAAACTTGACTTTGTCATCTGCTCTGTCTGCTGCGTATCTTACAGATTCTAGTGAAGCTTTTCTTACTTGAAGTAGTTCTGCTCTCATACGTGTTTTTCTATGAAACCAGAAATTCTTAGAATCTCTGTATCCATAATCAACTGGAAGAGGAGGGAAGTCCTTAGCTTTAACTCCATTGATGATTGCGTCACTATATTTCTTCTTCATGAGAATTTTGTCTATCTTAAGTATAAAATGGGCACCAAATTTGCTGGTTATTCCGTTAAAGTCATGATATGGGGGCTCATAACCATTTAGCTGTCCTGCTGCATCTTTTTCTGCTCCGTCAAGGGTTCTTACCCAGGTGCATTCTATGACTTCAATGGCATCTGTTAATACTTCTGGTCTTTTTTCTCCAGTCTCTTCTTCAAGTAAACTCTTTTCACGTCTAAAATTACACTTTGGCATTTTGTCTGATGGTTTGTCTCCTGGCCAAGAGAGTTTTACTGCTTCTTTGAATGTCTTTGGTTTGTCATCAATAAAATTTATTGCACATTTTCCGTTTCTTAGGATGTTTTGGGCTGTATTGGATGAGTTTCTGCAAGATAAAAGCATTGCGTAGAAATCTTTTCCTGCAACGTAATATGGTTGCACGAGTGAATATGGCCCCAATGTAGTTGTGCCATCTTCACATAAGGTGCTGATAATTACAGTTGGCATTGGGAAAAAGAGCGATGTTTGATAAAAGTTGTCTACTATTCGTAGGTTTTCAAAGCTACTCATTTGTTTGTCTCCTTTTAGTGGTTTATAGAGGTTTTTGCAAGAACCTCCTACCTATATTATTTTTTTTATAATTTCATATAAATTTTCAAATGGCACATCTGCCA
>CAVEGR010000065.1:0-17223 GCA_963615565.1 Phocaeicola massiliensis
CGAGATAAAAGGCATTTTCTGAAAACTGAAATAATACTTTGTGTATTATGAAGTTTGAAGAAATGCTCTTTTAGCCGGAAAGGCAAAGCCAAGATTCATGAAGGCAGTTTTGCAAAAACCTCAATATCGGAGTAAAACATGAGCAGAGCAGATAAAATATTTGTGGAAAATATTAAAGATATCTTGGAAAATGGGTTTTCGGATGCGAACCTAGAGGTGCGACCACATTGGAGTGATGGCACGCCTGCTCATACAATTAAGAAGTTTGGTGTTGTGAATAGATATAATTTGCAAGAAGAGTTCCCTATTCTGACAATTAGACGCACGTATATGAAATCTGCCATTGATGAGCTTTTGTGGATTTGGCAGAAGAAATCGAACAAGATTAGCGAGCTAAAGTCGCATGTTTGGGATAGCTGGGCAGATGAAAATGGCACCATTGGTAAGGCTTATGGGTATCAGTTGGGAATCAAGCATAAGTATGCAGAAGGCGAGTTTGACCAAGTGGACAGGGTTTTGTATGACCTGAAGCATAATCCACAAAGCCGCAGAATTCTTACGAATATCTATAATTTTGAAGACTTGCATGAGATGAGACTGTATCCGTGTGCTTATTCAATGACCTTCAATGTTAGTGGAAATGTGCTTAATGGAATTCTGAATCAGAGATCTCAGGATATGCTTACTGCAAATAACTGGAATTTGGTGCAATATAGCGTGCTCTTATATATGATGGCTCAAGTAAGTGGCCTTGTTCCGGGCGAGATTGTTCATGTAATTGCAGATGCTCATATTTATGATAGGCATATTCCAATTGTAAAAGAGATAATTGAACATGAGCAGTATCCGGCACCTAAATTTACCTTAAAAAAAGATAAAATGGATTTCTATAGTTTCACTGCAGATGACTTCAAACTGGAAAATTATCAGTACTGCAAGAAGAAATACGATATCCCAGTAGCCATTTAATAGGCAAAAGAATTGGAGGAAACACGCAATGCAGGCTATTCTTCACTGTGATAATAAATGGGGCATAGGCAAAGGCAACGATCTTATGTTTAGGCTTCCTAAAGATATGAAATTCTTTAAAACCCAGACCACAGGTAAAGTTGTTGTTATGGGTTCTAATACTCTTTTGTCTTTTCCAAACGGCAAGCCTTTGAAAAACAGAACCAATATTGTGCTTTGGCCAAACTGTCCAGAAGCAAAAGAAAGAGCAGTAAGAGATGGTTTTATCTTGATTGAATCTCTAGCAGATTTAGCTTTTGAGATTGCAAAATATCCTTCAAATGATGTTTTTGTAATTGGTGGAGCTATGATGTACCACACATTGCTTCCCTATTGCAATAAAGTTCTTCTAACAAAAGTTAAAGAAGATGGCAATGCTCAAGTTTTCTTTGACAACCTAGATGAGCTTTCAAATTGGAACCAGATATACGCTTCAGAAGAACAGGAAGATAATGGTCATATAATTCAATTTACTACATACCAGAATAATTCTGTTAAAAGCATTGCATCACTTGCTTTTGATGCTGCGTTACAAGAGATCAAAAGCTTTGATACAATCATTATTCACCGTCATACAAAACCAGATGGCGATGCTATGGGAAGCCAAATTGGACTTAAGAATATCATTAAAGCAAATTTTCCTCAGAAGAAAGTTTATGTGGTTGGGGATATATCACCCCGCCTAGCTTTCATGAAAGATTCACAAATGGATATAACTGCAGATAATACATATGACAATGCTCTTGCAATTATTTTAGACAGCTCTGCAACTTCACTTATAAGTGACACAAGGTACAAGTTAGCAACAAGACGTCTCTCTTTTGACCATCATCTCTTTTGTGAGAAATTTGCTGATTTTGCAGTGATGGATCCTTCTTATGAAAGTTGCTGTGGGCTAATTACAGATTTTGCACGGAAATGTTCTCTTGATGTCCCAGATCTTGCAGCTGAAGCACTTTTTACGGGTATGGTCACGGATTCAGGCCGTTTTAAGTATGACAGTACTAGTTCTAGAACATTTGAATTGGCAGCTTTTTTAAAGAAAAAAAGTTTTGATACTTCTACAATTTACAATAATCTTTATGCAGAAGATTTTGATTTTACACTCAAAAAAGCCAAGTTTATTCTTAAGATAAAGTTTACAAAAAATAATGTTGCTTATATCTACAGCACATGGGAAGAACTAAAAGAACTTAATCTTGATCCAATAAGTGCAGCAAGAGCATATGTAAATGTTATGTCAGATATCAAAGGTGTAGATATTTGGGTAAACTTTGCAGAAAGCTCCCCAAATGGAGATAAAAGCAGTAGCGTTGTATGCGAACTTAGGTCTTCAAAATTCAATATAAACCCAATAGCTGTAAAATATGGCGGTGGAGGCCATGCAAAAGCTAGTGGTGCAACGGTCAAAGATAAAGCAACTGCAATGCAAATGCTTGAAGATTTAGATAAAATGAGCCTTCCACAATGAGTCTTTTAAAATAAATCTTTCACAATGAGTCTTTCACAAAAAATGTAAGTAAAATGAAAAAAAGGGAGAGAACAAAATGATAGAATCTAACGCAAAAGTTGCAATATTAGAAAAAATAAAACAATACAACAAAATCATCATCTCAAGACATGTTCGTCCAGATGGAGATGCAATTGGCTCTACAAAGGGTCTTTGCGCATCACTAAAACTTTCTTTTCCAAGCAAAGACATACGTGTTATTAATGATGACAGCTCTGAATATTTAGCCTTTTTGGGATCGGAAGATGAACAGGTTCCGGATTGCTTTTATGATGACACCCTTGCAATTGTTTTAGACACAGCAACATTTGACAGAATTTCTAACAACAAGATTAAATTAGCAAAAGAAATTGTAAAAATTGACCATCACATTGAAGTTGAATCCTATGGCGCAATTTCTTGGGTTGAAGCTGAACGGTCATCTGTATGTGAAATGGTTGCAGATTTTCTTTACACATACAAAGACGAATTAAAATGCAACACAGAAGTTGCAACCTACATATTCACCGGCATGGTCACAGACTCCGGACGTTTTAGATTCAAAGAAACAAACAGCGAAACCTTCAGACTTGCAGGTTGGCTAATTGGTTTTGGAATTGACACAGAAACACTGTATGCACACCTATATCTAGAAGACTACAATTTTTACAAATTCAAGGCTTGCATACTTGAAAACATGAACATCACATTGCACGGCGTAGCATACACATATGTAGACAAGGCCATGCAAGAGCACTTTAACCTCACCAGAGAGCAAGCTAGCGACTCTGTTTCCTTCATGGACAAAATCAAAGGCAGCTTAATTTGGCTTGCCTTCATTGAAAATCCCGATACCTCTGTCCGTGTCAGACTGAGATCAAGATTTGTAACAATCAATAAGCTTGCAGAAAAATATCACGGAGGTGGACATGCTTGTGCCTCTGGTGCTACAGTTTACAGCCCTGAAGAAATGCAAAATCTAATAAATGATGCAGATGCATTACTTGCTTCTTATAAAGCAAACAATGAAGGTTGGTTATAAATGAATATTTTAATTACAAATGATGATGGATATAAATCAGAAGGACTGATTATTTTAGCCCAATGGGCAAAGAAGTTAGGCAATGTCACAGTAGCTGCTCCAAAGACAGAACAAAGTGGAAAAAGCCATAGCATTGAATTACACAAACCATATGAGGCCAAGAAGGTTGAAGTGTTAGATGGCATTGATTGGTACTATGTAGACTCAACTCCAGCAGATTGCGTTAGATTTGGTTTTAATGGCCTAAAACGCAACTATGATATGGTTTTTTCAGGCATTAACCGCGGATTGAACCTTGGTGAAGACATTTCTTACTCTGGAACAGTTGGTGCAATCTTTGAAGCAGCCTACATGGGCGTGAAGGCTTTAGCATTCTCTACAGACCCAGAATCCTTTGAGGCTGCAAAAGAGAATTTAGATAAGGTTTATACCTTTATCACTCAAAACAAGCTATTTAAGTACAACGATATTTACAATATCAACATTCCACTTGTTCCACATAATGAAATTCTTGTAACAAAGCAAGGTGGTCCTTACTTTAAAGACAGGTTCCATCATATTGGAAATGATGTATATGAGGTTGAAGGTTATTCTGTTTATAAGGGAGCTGAAAATTACAGTGAAGATTTAGATGCAACACTTGATGGATACATCTCAATTTCTCCTCTTACAGCTTCAAGCAATTGCGACTATGCTTTTGACGCAATAAAGCATCTGAATCCCAAAATTAACTAAGGGTTTTGCAATAGACCCTAAAAACCTCTTCAACCCTATTCTGGGACCTCTACTGGATGATTTCTGCGGTACTCATACATAAGAATACCTGCAGCAACAGAGACGTTAAGAGAATCAATATGTCCACTCATTGGAATAGATACCATTTGGTCGCATTTAGCTCTCACAAGAGTTCTAACACCGCTGCCTTCACTTCCCATGACAATGACTGTGCGGTTAGAAAAATCCATGTTGTAGGAGTTGTTTCCATTCATATCTGCACCATAAACCCAAAAGCCATATTCTTTTAGAACATCTAATTCTCTTGCCAAGTTGGTTACAGTTGACATTGTGACATATTGAGCTGCTCCAGAAGAGATTCTTATAACAGTCTCATTAGCACTAGCACTTCTTCTTTCAGGAACAATAATAAGAGCAGCAGAGAATTGATCTGCACTTCTAAGGATAGCACCAAGGTTATGAGGGTCTGTAATCTCATCAAGAGCCAAAACTAAAGCACTATCTTCCTCTTTTAGGCTATCACAGAAATCTCTTACAGAAACTTCTTTAATTCTTCCGCCTTGGCTTGAGGCTGACCTGGCACCAAGATCAAGGACAGCACCCCTGTGATTTGTATTTCCAGCAAGCTTTGCAAGTTCTGTCTCGCTTACTTTCTTCACAGCGGTTTTGCCGTTTGCAATAGCATCCATCTCTAAAGATGCATTTCTTTTGTCTCCTCTAAGTAAATAAAGAGTAGATCCTCTAGAAGCATTCTTCAGAGCTTCTTCAATTGCATGTATTCCTGTAATCTTGGTTCCCATAATCAATCCTTATATTCTAGTCATTCTCAAAAGGCACTGGATTTGGTGCTGAATTCTCTCCAAGAGTATCGGAAAGCTCCTTCATAAGCTGTTTTGCTTTTATTCCTAAGCGTTTTGGAGTCTCAATTTGGAATTTGATATACATATCTCCCATTGAAGTACTCTTATACCTTGGAAGGCCTTGACCTTTGACTCTGATAATCTTTCCATTCTGAACACCAGCTGGAATACTTACTTTTATGGTTTGTCCCATGAGGTTCTTAACCTCAATATCAAGACCAAGAGCTGCTTGAGTCATTGAAATTGGAATTTGAACAAATAAATCTTCATTTTGTCTAACGAAATACTTGTGAGGTCTGATATTTACTCTTACATACAAATCTCCAGGGGGTGCATTGTTTTGTCCTGCATTACCCATTTGTGGAATAACAATATCAGCACCATTCTCAATTCCGGCAGGAATTTTAATCTTTAAAGTCTGACTCTTTCTTACTGTACCACTGCCCTTACAAACTGGACATGGATCAGAAATAACAACACCACGTCCACCACAAGTTGGACAAGTTCTTGCCATTGAGAAGAAGCCACTAGACTGCCTAATTTGACCAGCACCACCACAAGTTGGACAAGGCTGAGAGGAAGTTGTTCCTTTTGAAGAACCTGTCCCATGACAAGCCTCGCAAGGAATCTGATGGAAATAGGTCATCTCTTTCTTACAGTCACCCATTACATCCTGTAAATCCACCTCAATGTTTACTCTAATACTTTGACCTGTTTGTGGTCCGCCCTGAGTTCTTGATCTGAAGGAAGAATTTCCGCCACCTCCAAATCCAAATAAATCTTCAAATATACTTCCAAAGCCACCAGAGAAGAGATCACTAAAATCTCTGTATGCTGCGCCACCAAAACCTTGTGAATTATCAACTCCAGCAAAACCATAGCTATCATAGTTTTTACGCTTGGTATCATCCGACAATACTTCGTAAGCTTCAGTAGCTTCCTTAAAACGTTCCTCAGCGGCTTTATCGCCAGGATTTTTGTCTGGATGGTTCTCTATGGCAAGCTTTCTATATGCCTTTTTAATTTCTTCTTTTGTTGCTGTCTTGGAAACTCCAAGAACTTCGTAATAATCTCTTTTATCAGCCACGTTTGAACCCTCTCATATAACTTAACAAAAAACAGTACAATGCTCAACAATGCTCAACACTAAAATAGCCGGTCTTGCGACCGGCTATGTGCTTTTATTGTTGATACGTTTAGTTGACTACCTCATAGTCAGCATCATCTGCACCCTGTTGAGGACCATTACCAGCACCTGGTTGTGGACCCTGCTCAGGACCGGCACTTGGGCCACCCTGCTGTCCGCCTTGAGGGTTTGTATTCTTATAAATCTCTTCAGCGAGCTTGTAGGAAGCCTGTTGCACTGCTTCTGTCTTAGCCTTGAGCTCTTCAGCAGTTGCGCTCTGGTTAGCAAGAACCTGTTTGAGGTCAGAAAGAGCAGATTCTACAGCAGCCTTATCAGATGCACTAATCTTGTCGCCATAGTCCTTGAGAGCCTTTTCAGTCTGATAGACCATGCTGTCTGCTGTGTTACGTGCATCAACTCTCTCACGTTCCTTCTTATCCTCTTCAGCATGCATCTCTGCATCCTTAACCATCTTCTCAATTTCACTCTCATCCAAGCCGCTTGAGCTCTGAATCTGAATGCTCTGTTCCTTGCCAGTTCCAAGGTCCTTTGCAGATACATGAACAATACCGTTTGCATCAATATCAAAGGTAACTTCAATCTGTGGTACTCCTCTTGGAGCAGCTGGAATTCCAACAAGGTCAAATGTTCCAAGTGTTCTGTTCTGAGAAGCAAGCTCACGCTCACCCTGAAGAACATGAATACTTACAGCAGTCTGGCCATCAGCTGCAGTTGAGAAGACCTGGCTCTTTCTTGTAGGAATAGTTGTGTTACGTTCAATAAGTTTTGTTGTAACACCACCAAGTGTCTCAATACCAAGTGAAAGAGGTGTGACATCAAGAAGAAGAACGTCCTTAACTGATCCACCAAGAATTCCACCCTGAATTGCAGCACCCATTGCAACAACTTCATCTGGGTTAACACCCTTATGAGGTTCCTTGCCAAAGAGTTCCTTGACAACAGCCTGAACCTTTGGTACACGAGTTGATCCACCAACAAGAATGACTTCATCAATGTCAGAAGCTGAAAGACCAGCATCTCTGAGAGCGTTTCTACATGGAACCTTTGTTCTCTCAATAAGATCATCAACCATCTGCTCAAATGCAGCTCTTGTAAGAGTCATCTGCAAGTGCTTTGGACCTGTTGCATCAGCAGAAATGAATGGCAAATTAATGTCTGTTGAAGTTGAACTTGAAAGCTCAATCTTAGCCTTTTCAGCAGCTTCCTTAAGTCTCTGCAATGCCATCTTATCCTTTGAAAGGTCAATGCCTGTGTCTTTCTTGAAGCTTTCAACCATCCACTCAATGATTCTCTGGTCAAAGTTATCTCCACCAAGGTGTGTATCACCGTTTGTAGACTTAACTTCAAATACTCCATCACCAAGTTCAAGGATTGAAATATCAAATGTACCACCACCAAGGTCGTAGACTGCAATCTTTTCATCCTTAGAAGAATCCTTACCAAAGCCGTATGCCAAAGCTGCAGCAGTAGGCTCGTTAACAATTCTCTTTACTTCAAGACCTGCAATCTTACCAGCATCCTTTGTTGCCTGACGCTGTGCATCATTGAAGTATGCAGGAACTGTAATAACAGCTTCTGTAACTGTCTCACCAAGATAATCCTCAGCTGTCTTCTTCATCTTCTGAAGAATTCTTGCAGAAATCTCTTCTGGGCTATACTCTTTATCTCTAATGACAACTTTAATGGTGTCATTTGGTCCAGAAACAACTTTATAAGGAATCATAGAAAGTTCATCTGGAACTTCTCTGTATTTTCTTCCCATAAAACGCTTAATTGAGAAAACTGTATTCTCAGCGTTTGTTACAATTTGGTTCTTTGCAGGCTGTCCAACAAGACAGTCTCCTTTTGCTGTAAATCCAACAATAGAAGGTGTAGTTCTCTGACCTTCAGAATTAGCCATGACGACTGGTTCGGAACCCTCCATAACCGCCACGCAGCTGTTTGTTGTTCCAAGGTCAATACCAATGATTTTTCCCATATATATGCTCCTAATTTGATAAGTTTCAATTTTAAACTTTCGTGAACTTTTTCAAGTCCTCGAACGTTCAATGGTAATTTACAAATCTCTTGTAAAATCGTCAAACGAAATGCCAAGAAATGTCGGATTTTGAAAAACCATTAGAGGTTTTTGCAAAAATCTCACAATTCTCTTATTCAGGTTTTCCAATTCTGACTTTTGAAGGTCTTAAAACTCTATCATGCAAAGTATATCCTTTGATGAAATCTTCAAGCACTGTCTCATGCTCAAGAGAGTCATCTACAGTCACCATGCAGGCTTCATGCTTTTGAGGGTCAAACTCCTCTCCAACTGCATTAATCACCTTAAGCCCCCAATCTTTATCTAAGTTCGATAAAAACTGGCTCTGTGCCATTTCAATTCCTTCTACAAGTTTTTCAGTGTCTCCACCGCTCTTTGCAGCAGCTAATGCCCTATCTAGGTTATCTAAGAATGGAAGAATGTCTGAAATAAGTCTTGAGTTGGCAAATTGAACAGCTTCTTCCTTGTCTCTAGCAAGGCGTTTTCTGTAGTTGTCTGTCTCTGCTTGACGTCTAATCATCTGGTCTTTGAGCTCTGCATTGCTGGCAGAAAGTTCTTCTACCTTCTTTTCTAGTTCTGCTATTTTGTTCTCAGCTGAGTCATTAGTTGCCTCTGTAGCAAAATCTGTTTCAGCCTTTGAGCCTTCACAAGCTTCACATTCTTTTGGCTTTTCATTTTCACACGTTTCATCGTGCTTTTTGTCTTCAGTATCTATAGTATTTTTTTTACTCATATTTCCCTCTTGGATTGAAAAATACAAACACTCCAAATCAACGTCAAGTTGCTAGAGTTTTTTGCAAAAACCTCTGTAAATTTCTTATGTCTCGTCATCAAACTCAACAACCTCTTCCTCTCCGTAGGTTTCCCATTGTTTTTCAGACTGCTGAGCATCATCAAAGTCATCATACTTATTACCGGCATTATGATTGAGATCATAATCTATGTCTTCAATCTTAACGTGGGACATTGTATCTTGGGACATTCTATCTTCAACAGACTGTGTCTCCGGTTGCGCCACTGGTTGCGCCACTGGCTGTGCCACAGATTGTGCAGCAGAAGGTAACACTGGTTGGGCAACAGGCTGGCTCACAGGCGGTGCAACAACAAGATTACTGCCCTTTTCAATGAGTGTTTCAAGTCTGTCTGACTCATCACGAACCAAATCAAGCTTGTGCTGAAGCTCGCCAAAGAACTGCTGAACTGTATGAATAACGGCCTGGAAGGATTCGTCTATTTTCTTAAGACGCTGATCTGTGTCCTTAACAGTCATCTCCTTGAAGGAAGTTAAAACGTCCTGGCTTTCCTTGTGTAAGCTTGCCATGGCTTCATCCATACTGGTATCGGTCTCACTAACGGCATTATTCATGCGTGTGATAGATTCGCGCTCAAGCTGGATGACGCGTTGTTCATGCTTGCGAAGGTGCTCGTCTGCGTCCTTCATGTCCTGTCTGAAGCCATCAATGACGTTTCTGACGTTATCAAGACGGGTGGCCTCAGCTTGCACAGTGGAAATTTTGTCATCTGCATCCTCTGTAAGCTTTGCAAGGCCCTCCAATGCTGTCTTGTAGGTGTCCATGGCGTTTTTGAGTTTGACCAAGTCTTCTGAATAATCACGAAGATCTGCAAGCTGACCGTCTATTTTATGAATAAGAGCCTGAACTTCATCATTTTTGTTGGCAACAGTTTGCTCAAATTCGGATGCAAAATGCCTGAAAGAGTTCTCGCTATCTTCAACCTCACTCTTATATTTTTCAAGCCAGGCTTTAACCGTTTGGATGCCTCTGTTTTTTTTGTCACTTGCCCGCAAAGAGAAAATAATTATCAAAGTTAACAAAAACAAAGAAATAGGTAACAGAACAGGAACCAAAGAAACCAAATTCATTTTATTTTACTCCATTTGCTCTGAGGTCTAAAACCTCTTAGAGGTTTCTGCAAAAACCTCCTTCAATAGCCATCTATCAAATCCACCCCAGGATTCAAACACCTCACACGCCAAAGGGTACTCTTTTGCGGAGCCCTTTGCATTCACCAAAACCGCATCAAGGCGCGCATTATGTGCCCCTACAACATCCTTGTCGTAGCTATCTCCCACATAAAGCACGTCTTTTGCATCTAGCCCGATATTATACAGCAGATATTCAAAACAGTGGATACTTGGTTTTAAAAAGCCTACATCATCACTGCTGGCGGCAAAATCCACATAAGAAGAAAGGCCCATAGACTCAAGTTTCTTAAAAAGCGGAAAGTCACTAAACACACCAATTTTCAGATCTCTATCTTTAATTGTTTTGAAAGTTTCTACCACCCCGTCAAATGGCTTTGTGTTTTTGTAGAGCTTTTCCATTGGTTTATAAATCCAGTTTTCTAAATGTTGTTTTGTTCTTTCAATGTCCTGTATTGTGGATATGCCACTATTTTTTAACATCATAATGGCTTCTTTGGACATCAAATTACCTTGTAATGAGTCCTGACATTTTCTAAGTTCCTTTCTCATCTTGTTGTATCTTACTGAAAATATTGGATGGCAAAGCCCCAAAGCAAGAAGCCTTCTATTCATAACAGCTCTGGGATAAAGAGTTCCATCTATGTCAAAGCAAATTGCTTTATATCTCATTATTTCTTGCCTTTTTTCTTATAGGTATCTCTAGCTTTTTGCATTGCAATAGCCTTAGCCTTTGCTCCAACCTTCTTAGCTTTTGGAACAGCCTTTGCTTTACCGCCTCTAGGCTTTTCTTGAGCAGGCTTTGTAGTGGTTGTAGCCTTTTTTGTAGCTGTTGTAGAGGTTGTAGAGGTTGTGCCCCTTGTGGCCTGTTTTGTAGTGGTTGTACCCCTTGTAGCCTTTGTATCACTTGTAGCCTTCGTACCCCGTGTGGCCTGTTTTGTAGTGGTTGTACCACTTGTAGCCTTTGTATCACTTGTAGCCTTCGTACCCCGTGTGGCCTTCGTACCCCGTGTAGCCTCTTCAGCCTCATTTCTGACCTTAGACTTTTGCCCTAGTTTATGATTGCTCTCACTACGTTCTCTTTCCCTAAGATTTATCTCAATAGGAATTAACGTCAGCCCCAAATCTCGTCTAATACAATTCTTAAGATACTGAACATACACTTGAGGAAAGTCTTTCTTTCTGTTTATAAAGAACAGAAATTTAACCGGATTTACAGAAATTTGCGTGCCGTAATAAACCTTATAATGCCCTTCTGCTCCCCTAGGGGGCTGATACGCTTCTCCCCAAGCTTTTAGAGCCTCGTTCAAAACTGCCGTATCAACCCTCTTTTCCAGTTGATGGTATATCTTTAACACAGTATCCAGCATTTCAGAAATGTTCGTTCCCCTTGATGCCGATATAAACTGAATAGGTGCAAAGTTAAGAATTGGAAACTGAAATCTCACTCTATCTTCAATAGCTTGAGTCTCGTTGACAACGCCTTTTAGGAGGTCAATCTTATTTAGAACAATGACTACACCCTTTCCACGTCTTACAATTAAGTTAGCAATCTTTTTGTCTTGCTCAGCAAGCCCTTCAACAGCATCTACTACTAAAAGCACAACATCTGCTTCATCAATGGTCTTAATTGCTCTATTTACAGAATAATACTCAACATCCTCTTCAACTTTGGTCTTTCTTCTTATACCTGCAGTATCTAGGATTGTGAAATCTTTACCTTTATAGCTAAAACCACCTTTCACAACATCTCTTGTAGTACCAGCAATAGGGCTAACAATAGAGAGATCTTGACCTGTCAAAAGATTGGTCAATGTGCTTTTACCTGTATTTGGCTTACCAAGAACTGCAAGCTTTAAAGCATTAGAGAGAGCCTCTTCATTGAGCTCTTGTGCAGAATCCACTTCATCTTCAAGATCTAACATACCCATGAGAGTTTCTTCCAAAGAGTCAATACCATTACCATGTGCAGACGAAATTCCAACAATTCTCTGATATCCATACGAGAAGAAATTCCAAATTAGATCATCTCTAGACACGTCATCTATCTTATTGACAGCCAGCACAATCTTATCTGTGTATGGCCTAAGCTCATTCATTAACATTTGGTCTTCTGGTGTCACTTCCATGCAATCCACCAAGAAAATAATTGCATCTGCACCATCCAACAAAGAGAGACTTTTCTTAGACACAAGTTCATCAAAGCCTTCAAGATCTAGCTTCACGCCACCGCTATCTGTGAGATTGACTGCATGCCCACACAAAATCCACTTCTCAGAAATAGGATCGCGCGTAACACCTGGAGTTGGGTCTGTGATTGCCCTTCTTTTTCCCACGAGTCTGTTAAATAGCGTTGATTTTCCAACATTTGGCCTTCCAATAATCACCACGTTCTTCATACTTGCAATACTAAAACATAAAACAAAAACAAACAATAATGCACGTCAGCCCCGCTCTCTTTCCCTCCTTCCTTTATCCCGATTTCCTTGTCCTTCCTCTTTGCTATTGTTATAATCACTTTCAAGATGATTGAAGATCTTCAGGACGAGATACAGGATATAAGACCTCAAAAGAAAAAAGAAAAGAAGCATTCTTCTTTTTTGCTTTTGGCGTTTCTTCTATGGTTTCCGTATGCAATAATCATGGGGATAATTGCTACCCCCAAAATTATAATCACCTTCCGAGAATCTAGCGTGCAAGATTATATTACAAATGCAATTGCTCAGAAAAATCTGGCTAAAACAAGAGAGGTCTCGCTTTGCTATATTATCCCAAGTTCAGATGGCAAGTTGAGCTATCACATGTATACGAAAGAAGTTAGCAAAACGAGTGAATCAATCTACCATGATGCCATTGAAGGCCTTCTTTCCGGTGCCGGATATGAAGCTCTAAGTTCAGGTGCCCTCTCGTTTATTGCAAGTGGAACCACATTAAATGGTCTAACTGTGTCCCAAGGTACCGCCTTTGTGGATTTTTCAAGCAATTTTACCTCTTCTGGCAGCAATTGGGGCACGGGTGGCCTAGAAGCAGCAAAAGAGCAAGTTGAAAAGACACTCAAGGCCTTAGATTCTTCTATCAGGAAGGTTGTAATCCTTGTTGACGGCATTGAGCTATCTTCTAATTGAGAAGCTGTTTTGCAAAAACCTCTTAGTCCATATTATCCGAGAAATTTCTAGGAATCAACGGTGGGCACATTGGCTACATTGGCTACGATTTGGCTCACATTGGGCACACTGACTACATTTGCGACACCGGTCACAAATTGGGCCACACTGGCTACAACTGGCGCTACACTGGCTACACTGACCACATTTGGCACTACACTGGTCACACTGGCTACTCTGGCCACAATTTAAGGTAGATTTTATAAAATTTCACAAGTTGATAGAAATTCAGAGCAACTCATAGAAGGGCCATGCTGTAATAACGCCAAGAACTCTGTATTGCCCTTATGTCCTTTGATTGGAGATTTTACAGCGCTATATATGCCAATATCCTCTGCTTGGAGGTTAGTAAAAACATTGGTCAATGTTTCTTTCATGAGTTTGGGATCTTCAACAACGCCAAAGAAGTTTTCTTGCCACTTGGGCACTTCAAACTGTGGCTTTATTAGAGCTACAAGCCACGTATTGTTTACTAGTTTTAGAATATGACTTGCCGCTCCTTTTATTGAACGGAACGATAAATCTGCAACAGCTGCATTTGGCTCTGGCTTTAGGTCTCCTTTTTGAAGTGCCATGATGTTCTGTTTCTCATGGACATATACTCTGCTGTCTGTTCTTATTTTATAATCTAATAGATTAAAGCCCACATCTACACTGTGTACGCCAGATGCTCCGTGTTGCAAAAGACAGTCTGTAAAGCCTCCTGTGGAAGAGCCTGCATCTAGTATAACAAGGCCGTTTACATCTAGCTTAAAAGTCTCTAAAGCCTTCTCCAATTTGAATCCTCCACGGGATACATACTTTGGAAAAATTATCTCAACAATGGCCTCTTTTGGGTACATGGCCTTAAAATCTGTACAAAGTTCGCCGTTAACGTACACGTTTTTGCAACCAACTAGGGCTGTTGCTTGGTCTTTTGTTAGAAGAGGATCCTGTTGCCTTAAAAGCTGAATTATGCTTTGTTTTGCCACTTAGCTACTCCACAATTCTTGTAATTTCTAGAGCTTTGCCTGTCTCTGAATCTGAAACAACATAGACTCCGTGAATCTCTGCAACGTTGTCGAATACTTTGGCTTTTATTGGAAGTTGTGTTTTTTGACGTTTGAGAGCAATATCGGGATTACAGCCTATGATGCTGCCCTTGGGTCCACACATGCCAAGATCTGTGATGTATGCAGTGCCGTTGGGGAGGATGCGTTCGTCCATTGTTTGGACATGTATGTGGGTGCCTACTACGGCGGTGACTTTGCCATCTAAAAAGAAGGCAAGAGCCTCCTTTTCTTCTGGGTTTTCTGCGTGAAAGTCCACAAAAAAGGTTTTAGCTTTCACGTTTTTGAGAAGTTCCGTTGCGGTTTTGAATGGATCATCTATGGGAAACATGTTAACACGACCTTGGAGGTTCATGACGCAGACATCTCCAAGTGTGACAATTCCGTGGCCGGGTAGCAGGTTACCATAATTTGCAGGCCTAAGTAGAGCTTCCTTGGAATCTAGATAGGTGGAAACTAGATCTTTATCGTGCCAAATGTGGTTTCCAGATGTAATGACGTTCACACCGCACCCAAAAAGAGAATCTACCTGTGACGTAGTGATGCCAAAGCCGTTATAGGCATTTTCTCCATTGATAATAACAAAATTAGCCCGATATTTCTTTATCAACGAGGGAAGTTTAAAATAAATAGCCCTGCAACCTGGGTCTCCATAGATATCCCCAAGCAACAGGGTTGTAAAGGTTTTTGCGCCCATAGACTGTTGTGCTATCGTGCGTACTCAACAGCGCGCATTTCACGAATGATTGTAACCTTAATTCTTCCTGGGTAGCGGAGCTCTGCCTCAATTCTGCTGGCAATGCCCTTTGCAATTGTCTTTGCATCGTCATCTGAGACGGTGTCTGCATTAACAAGAATTCTAAGTTCTCTTCCAGCTTGAATTGCAAAAGCTTTCTCTACCCCTTCAAAGGATTCGGCTATATCTTCAAGATTTTCCAATCTCTTAATGTAGTTATCAAGAGATTCCCTTCTAGCTCCAGGTCTTGCAGCGCTAATTGCATCTGCAATTTGAATAATGATGCTCTCTATGCAACAAGGCTCAACATCTCCATGGTGTGCATGTATTGCATTGACAACCCTAGGGTCTTCACCAAGACGCTTAGCCAAATCTGCACCCATCTCTGCATGGTTTGACTCACTTTCTGTAACGATACCTTTGCCGATATCATGCAACAGCCCACCACGTCTAGCTATTTCAACATTTGCACCAACTTCAGCTGCTATCATGCCTGCAATCACTGCAACTTCTCTTGAGTGATTGAGAACATTCTGTCCATAGCTTGTTCTGAAGAAGAGTCTTCCAAGAGCTCTGATAGTTTCCAGGCTCATGTTGTGAATGCCAAGGTCATAAACAACCTGTTCGCCTTCCTCGGCACAAATCTTGTTAACTTCTTTTGTAACTTTTGTAACAACTTCTTCAATTCTTGCCGGGTGAATTCTTCCGTCCTGAACAAGACGCTCAAGAGAAACTCTAGCAATTTCTTTTCTTATTGGGTCAAAGCAAGAAATAACAACTGCCTCAGGAGTATCATCAATTATGATATCAACACCTGTGAGAGTTTCTAAAGCTCTGATGTTCCTTCCTTCTCTACCAATAATTCTACCTTTCATTTCATCACTAGGAAGGCTTACTGAGCTAACTGTACTCTCTGAAACTACTTCTGTTGCGAGTCTTTGAATTGTTGTGACAACTATGTCTCTTGCGGTTTTGTCTGCTTTAGCTAATGCTTCTTGTTCAATCTTATTGATTAGAACTTGAGCATCTTTGTGAGCTTCTGCCTGCATTTTTTCCATAAGGACATTTTTTGCTTCATCAGCGGTCATATTGGCAACTTTTTCAAGTTCTACTGCCCACTGATCTTCCATTTCCGCAATTTTCTTATCACGGAGCTCCAGTTGCTCTTCTTTATCTTGTTGCTGAGATTTGGTTTTTTCCAGATTTTCCTGGACTTTCTCCAAATTCTCTTCCTTTTGAAGCAATCTTCTCTCAAATCGCTGAAGTTCGCTACGTCTGTCGCGAGCTTCACGCTCTTGTTCCATCTGCTCCTTAAGGAGTTTATCTCTAGTTTCAAGCAACAGTTTGTTGCTTTCAGCTTCGGCTTCCTTAATAGCTTCCTGACTCAGTCTCACAGCCTGCTGCTCAACTGAAGTAAGCTTTACTTTTCCATATAGCCAGCGCACGAGCCAGCCAATTCCTATACAACTAAGACAAAGAAGGATCCATATGATTGTACTCATACTTTCCCCCTTTAGAGTTTTTTGTAAAAAACTCCTTAATCACCTTTAATCAAATAATTTTAAGCATTGCAAGATATAGTGTCAAGGTATTGAGGAATAGTTGAAATTTGGGGCTAGAGAATTGGCCTGCTTTCGTTTGATGTCTTATTTCAGCAATTTTGCTGTAAATAAGACAGCATAGCGGCTTGTCTGGAAACAACCGCAATATTAACCATAAACATTACACTGGTTACAAAATTACCCTCGCATAGGACACCCATTACATTGGCCACACCTAGCACACTGGTCACATTTTAGGCTTCACTTGCTACACAGACAACACTGACTACATTCACTACATTTGCTTTAGTGGTAAGTTTTTCAACTTTTTTTCATTTTTAGGTCAAAAATCGCAATGGAATTGTCAGAAAATCTTGATTAACAAGTAGAGGCAATCTTCCTCGTAGAGCAAGGACCTACTCTAGTATGATTGATGCCAACTTACTAGATAGAGGCATGACATATGACAATC